>JAZOWH010000227.1:0-7240 GCA_045659165.1 Candidatus Fimenecus sp.
AATCCGTGAAATAATGGAAGATAATGTTATTTCCGTTAATACTTCTGAGGATAAAGAGATTGTTGCTGACCTTTTCGATAAATATGACCTTTTGGCTCTTCCTGTAGTTGATAAGGAAAATCGACTTGTAGGTATTATCACTGTTGACGATGCTATCGACGTTATGCAGGAAGAAGTTACAGAAGATATGGAATTGATGGCTGCTATTACGCCTACTGATAAGCCATATCTTAAAATGGGCGTTTTTGAGAATTTCAAAAAACGAATTCCATGGCTTATGCTTTTGATGGTTTCTGCAACATTTACAGAAAAAATTATCACTCACTTTGAAGGTGCGCTGACATCATGTGTTGTCTTGACTGCGTTTATTCCAATGCTTACAGGTACTTGCGGTAACTGTGGTAATCAGTCATCATCCACTATCATTCGTGGTATTTCATTGGGTGAAATTGAGTTTAAGGACACATTTAAAGTCGTATTTAAGGAGTTTTCAATTGCTCTTGTATGTGGTTTAGCACTTGCAGTTGTTAATTTCGCGAAACTTATGATTTTTAACAACATAGGCTGGAGAATAGCTCTTGTTGTAAGCATCACAATGATTGCGGCTGTTGTTTTTGCAAAGGTGGTTGGTTCAATACTTCCTGTTGTTGCTAAAAAAATTGGTTTTGACCCTGCTGTAATGTCAAGTCCTTTTATCTCAACAATTGTTGATGCTGTGACTCTTCTGATTTATTTCTTCATCGCATCGTCTTTATTGAATTTATAAAAATAAGTGGCAAGGAAAGTTTTTCCTTGCCACTTTTATTTTTACCACAATTGACTTTTTATACTAAATAATATATTATATTTATATATTTCTTATTATAGGTGATTTTTATGAGAAAGAATATTAAATTTTTATCATTGATAGTGGCAATTGTTGTTATGATGTCAGGAGTTTTTGTTATTCCGGTATCAGCAGCTGATGTTAATTATTCTGTTTCATCAGCAATTGGTGCAACAGGTGAGACAGTAACAGTCAGTGTTAAACTTTCATCTTCAATTGAACTTTGGGGAGGAAATGTGTCATTGGCATATAATCCTGCCGAACTTGAGGTTGTGGAATATACTCAGGGTAATGTAGTAGGTTCAGGAAGCATTAATAATACGGGTTCTTCTGTTAATTTTTCAGGTATGTATACTGAACAATCAGGTACTGTATTTACTGTTAAATTTAAGATTCTTTTGGAAACAGGTAAAGCAAGACTTACTTTGTCAAGTTCTGAAAACATAGATGCTGATGGTGTTGCTTACGATTGTTCAGTATCACATAGTACAGTAACTGTATATAATACTGTTCCTGCTGAAAAGGTAACTCTCGACAAGACAACTGTTAATCTCAAAAAGGGTGGTACTCATAAACTTGTTGTAACAGTAGCACCTGAAAATACAACTGATAAGAATATTGCTTTTTCATCTTCAAACGATAAGGTTGTAACTATTTCAAGTGATGGTGTTATTACTGCAATAGGTGGTGGTACAGCTACAATTACAGTTAAAGTTGGAAATAAAACAGCAACATGTAATGTAACAGTTAATGTTCCACAGACAGGTATAAAGGCTAATGGAAACACAACAAGAACAGCTGAAGTCGGCAAAGCTCTTAAATTGTCAGTTGTTAAAGTTCCTGCAGACACAAGTGATAACTTTAAGACAACTTGGACATCATCAGATACAAAAATTGCAACAGTAGATGCAAATGGTACTGTTACTCCTTTGGCTGAAGGTGCAGTTAAAATTACAGCTAAATCAAACAACTGGACAGTTGTATATAATGTGACTGTTGGTGCAGGTGTAGTGGAAAGTACAACTGAAGAAACTACAACAGAAGAATCTACAACCATCGTTGAAGAATCAACTACTGAAGAGGTTACAACAGATATTTTTGTTACAGAACCTATTACAGAGCCTATAGTTGTTCCAACAGAACCAGAAGAAGATTTTTCATTAGTTGAACCAACAACTTATGAAGATGAACAGGAAGGTGAAGTTGACCCTTCTTCATATGTATACATAATCATTCTTGCAACAGCAGGCATTGTGACAGTTGTTGCAGGTGCAGTAACATACTTTGTTACAAAAGGTTATTATGGTACAAAGAAAAAACAAAAAATAGTTGTTGAAGAAAGACACAGAGGTAACTAATGCTTAATATAGGATGTCATTTGTCATCATCAAAGGGCTTTTATCATATGGGATGTGAAGCACTTTCAATAGATGCTAACACATTTCAATTTTTCACAAGAAACCCAAGAGGGGGAAGTGCGAAAGAAATTGACCCAGTTGATGCTCAAAAACTTGAATGTTTAATTAAAGAAAAGAATTTTGCGAAAATTTTAGCACACGCACCATATACTCTTAATGCTTGTGCTGAAAAAGAATATATTCGTGAGTTTGCATACAATACAATGCTTGATGACCTTAAGCGTATGGAATTTGTTCCGGGTAATCTTTATAATTTCCATCCTGGTAGTCATGTTGGTCAAGGTGTTGAAAAAGGTATTGAAATGATATCATGTTTGCTCAATTCCATAATGTGGAAAGAACAGACAACAACAGTTTTACTTGAAACAATGTCAGGCAAAGGTAGCGAAGTAGGTAGTAAATTTGAAGAACTTCGTGAAATAATTGACCGTGTTGAACTTGATGAGAAAATGGGCGTATGTCTTGATACTTGTCATGTTTATGATGCTGGGTATGATATTGTTAATGACCTTGATGGTGTTCTTACTCAATTTGACAAGGTGATTGGCCTTGACCGATTAAAGGCTATTCATATCAATGATAGTAAAAATCCATTTGCTAGTCACAAGGACCGTCATGAGAAAATCGGTGATGGCTCAATCGGTGCTGATGCGTTTGAAAGAATTATAAATCATCCTGCACTTCGCGATTTGCCATTTTACCTTGAAACACCAAATGAACTTGATGGATATGCCCGTGAAATTGCATTCTTAAAATCTTTATATAAATAAGAAAATCCCTGTAGTCCGTTAAGGATTACAGGGATTATTTATATTTATGAAATTATTTAACAAAATCGTAACTATCAATGATTTTTCTTATTTCATATTCAGCAACTTCAAAAAGTCGTTTGCCAAGATTTGTATAATATTCATCTTTATCTTTGCCACACAGCATAGCAAATGATACACCAATATTATTTGCTATCTCATAACCTTTTCTCACAGCAAGATAGTAGAAACTATATTCTGCGGCATCGTCAAGTCTGTCATAGAAAGCCTGAGCTTTTTTAATAACAGTATCATACAGGGAGTTAACGGCTGTGCTTGATAATAAAACAGCAGGGAGATAATGATTTATGCAATATTCTGCAATAAAAACAAGTAAAACCTTTATATGATACATATCATCTTCGGTACAATCTATTTTGCCGACTTCACTTTCAAGTTGTGAAAGAAGACTTGGTTCGTCAACGAAAATTTCAGCAAGATGTTTACCTAACTGTTTTGCTTTCATTATGTTTCCATTACTTCTATGTTTTGTCATTTCTGCAATAACATGTACTTCGTGAGCAATTTCTTCTGAAGTGTCGCTGTCTGCGAAGATTTTTACATCGCTATCATCAAAGAGCATATTAACCCTCCTTCATTTATAATTTATTCGAATTACAAAATAATTATTCGGCAGCTGCTTGCTGAGCTAATTTCTTTTGCAATCTCTTTTGCTTTGATTTGTATGTTAAGAGAGCATGCAAGCAATCGTCAGGAGTAGAATAGTCACCAAGAGAAACTTTATAAGTATTGTAAAGTCCGTGGAAATCACTACCGCCAGTCATGAGTAACTTGTGTTTTGATGCAATCTTTTTAAGGTTAGCTTGCTGTTCTTCATTAGCACTTGGATGGAATACTTCAACACCATCAATGCCGTACTCAACGTATTTTGGAATTTCATTTACATAGTCACCAGCATATGGATGAGCAAGAACTGCAATACCACCTGCAGTGTGAATAATGTCAATAACATCTTTTACATTTTCATACTTTGCTTCAACTAAGATGTTGTTTTCGCTTGATTTTGAAAAAAGAGATTGATAAAGTTCACCAGTGAATGAATCTGCATAACCACATTCAATAAGAGCTTGCATAATGTGTTTTTTGTAAAGGTTGGTTGAACCTGTTGCACATTTGATAATGAATTCAGTTGAGATAGGGAAACGTTTAGCAGTCTGGAGCATCATAAAGTGTGATGCTTTTTTTCTTGCCAAAGAGTTTCTTTTGCATAATCCTTCAAGCATATCAGGTGAATCAGGTAAATAACAAAGAATATGAACCTGTTTTCCTGTTTCTGCATCAGTTGAAGAAAGTTCAACACCTGGGATAACCTGAATTCCTTGACGTGCTCCAATAATCTTACCTCTAACTGTACCTGCAAGGCAATCATGGTCTGTGATGGCAATAGTTTCAAGACCTTTTTTCTTCGCAAATGTGATAAGGTCTTCAATGCCTAAAGTACCGTCAGATAATCGTGTGTGACAATGTAAATCTCCGCTCAAAATACAACCCTCCAAAAAATCGTCTAAAAATGCGTAAAATTACCTCAATATATAACATAATTTTACAACAAACTTGTAAAAAAATCAAGAATTAACTAAGAAAAAGTTTGAAATTTACTAAAAAGGTTGTTTCTTTGTGCTACTAGCAAAAAAAGACAAATAAAAATTCGTTTATTTGCACAAATATAAAAACACCGTCCAGAATATACTGGACGGTGTAAATTAATTATTTTTTGAAATATTTACCGTATTTAATCTGATTTTTAATAAAACCGATTAGAAGAAGTATAAGAAGAGGGAAGAAGAGAAGTAATACAAGAAGTATTGTGATTATGATAATCGGCAATCCTTTTTTGCTGTCCTTAACAGTTTCAACCTTTGGTGCAGGTTCAGGCTGTGGACCAACTTCGTCACCTTCATATACAGGCATAATTGGAATTATAGCATCATAAGAAGGGATACCTGCGTTGTAAAGCAATGGTTCGATTATTCCACGTACAGAATCAGAAACCTTGATAAGTTTCTTTAATGGAATATGTAAAACTTTGATGATTGAATCAATTATATTGATAAGACCAATTGCAATTTTATACTCGTTGCTATCAGGCGTATAAAGACTCTTGCCACCATAAAGATTAAGAACCAAATCAACAATAAAGTCAACAACACTCTTATCCTTAATATCAGCATAATCAGATTTTTTAAGACCTGTTTCAGCACGAGTCCAGTTACCAACTGTGCCTATTTTAAGTTTATTAAGGAACTTGAAAATAGGTTTCAAAATCCAACCGATTTTGTAGCTTACATTTTTTCTGATACTGATAGCAGTTGCCATATCAGCAAACTTATCAATATCATCACCAGCCGCTTTAATCAAATCACGAATCATACCAATAAGTTGGTCAGAAAGATATGTCTGCAAATCCTTGCCTTTTGTATTGATTTTAACTGGCTCTGTAACAAGGTCAGTTGTTGTAGTAACAACATTATTTTCTTTGTCAAAAACAACCGTTCTAATTGTTCCAGGATATCCAACTGTTGAAGCAGTTGAAATATCATAGAAATAGTTGCCTTTAGGGCTTATATGCTTATCGATATCATGAACATGAGTATGACCAGTAAGCATAAACTGAACACCAAGGTCAGCAAGTTGTTCACGACGGATTTCATAATCACCCATCATATCACCTTTACCGATGATTTCGTACATAGGTGATGGTGCAATAAGCGGATGGTGAGTCATTGCAACGATGAACTGATTGTTAGCCTTTGCATCAGCAATCTGTTCTTTAATCCAATCAAAGAGCTCGTCAGAAAAACCGCTTTTGCCATTTAAGTTAGTGTCATCGTTAAGAGCAAAAAGTCTGTATCCATCCTGAAGCTGGATGATATATGACATACTTTCTCTGTGAACGGCAAGAGCCTCATCAGGACCGAATTCTTTGTACATATCATAAAGTTCTTCACGTTTTGCAGCAGCAACAGGAACTCTTTCAGCTCCTTCATATCTGTGAGTAAGACCATCCCACTTATAGTCATGAGTTGCAGTAAGAACATAAACTCTTTTACCCTTTGATTTAAGGTTGCGAAGCATTTCGATAAATTCATGGTGAGAATCAAAGTCACCATTGCTTGTAGTATCACCTGAAAGGAGAACTATATCAGTTCTGTTATCCTTTGCAATCTGTGTAAATGCTGCTTCAAGCATTTCTGCGGCTTCAGCCAATAAAACGCCACTTTTGTTGTCAGCGATTTTATATGCTTCACCTGATGTGCCAAGTTTTTTAGAATAGTAATGAGTATCGGTAATAACCGTTACGGTAAGTGGACTTGACATGAGTTTTCTCCTTATCTTACTTTGTTTTCAATTTCTTCTTTGAGCATGTTAGCAAAATCGTCGAATGCCATTGAACCAATGTCACCCTGACCACGTTTGCTTACTGAAACTGTACCTTCTTCAACTTCCTTGTCACCGACAATAATCCAGTATGGAAGCTTCTGAAGACGTGATTCACGGATTTTGTAACCTGTCTTTTCACTTCTGTCATCAACAGTAACACGCATACCCATCTTTTCAAGTTCTTTCTTGATTTCGAATGATTTGTCGTGATGACGGTCAGCAATAGGAAGAATTCTTACCTGTTCAGGAGCAAGCCAGAGTGGGAATGCACCTGCATACTTTTCAATAAGAAGAGCAAGTGTACGTTCGTAACAACCGATTGATGTTCTGTGAATGATGTATGGATTTTTCTTTGAACCATCTTTGTCTGTGTATTCCATACCGAATTTTTCAGCAAGAAGCTGGTCAACCTGAATTGTGATAAGAGTATCTTCTTTACCGAATACATTCTTAATCTGAATATCAAGTTTAGGACCATAGAAAGCAGCTTCACCAACACCGATTGCATATTTAATACCAAGGTTGTCAAGGATTTTACCCATAATTCCCTGTGCTTCTTCCCATTGTTCAGGAGTACCGATATATTTTTCTTTATCAGCAGGGTCCCACTGTGAGAAACGGTATGAAACATCTTCATAAAGACCAAGAGTCTTAAGCATATAAATAGCAAGTTCAAGACATCCCTGGAACTCTTCTTCAAGCTGTTCAGGAGTACACATTAAGTGACCTTCTGAAATTGTGAACTGACGAACACGGATAAGACCATGCATTTCACCTGATGCTTC
>JAZOWH010000228.1:0-6976 GCA_045659165.1 Candidatus Fimenecus sp.
TTAATCAATTATTCCGTATTCACGGAGTCTGCCAAGAAACTGTTTGACATCTTCTTGTGCTGTTTCTCTATCAACATCATATTCCTCAAGCATCTTGTCAACAATCTCATCTTCTGTTGCCGCCTGTGGAAGAATGCTCCATATAAAAGCACCCGTTTCTGTCATAACGAAAAGTCCGTTCAAATCAAGCACAGCATTTCCGCCGGGAACAAGGATATTATCCCCTGCAAGTTGACGATGTATCATTTCTTTTTTTATTTCCATTGTCAATCACCCTACTTAAATCCTCACAAAATCAATTCTTGTGTCGGCTCTTTTTCTCTGATTTTTTCTTATGACTATGGCTATGACTATGACTATAACCATAATTACTATAATGACCGTAGTAGCTATAGTGACTGTATCGGCCATATCTGCCGTATCCACCATATCTGCCATAATGGCTTCGGCCATGGTAACCATAACTGCCATAACGACCATAGTGTCCATAATGACCATATGAACCATAACGACCATAATGTCCATATCCACCATATGCATATCCATAACCATGTCCGGTATGTGATGCCAACGCACCATTAAGCACACAGCCTAATATCTTTATATCTGTTGCAAGAAGGTTGTTGAAACCTTCCTGAATCTTTGAAATTCTGACAGAGTCCTGTAAAATAACATAATATGCTGCATCTGCTGCCTGAGCAAAGAAAAGAGCATCGGAAACAAGACCGCAAGGTGGTGTATCTACAAGAATATAGTCAAAATCGTCTCTTATTTCATCAAAAATATTTTTTACATATGTTGAATTCATATATTTCAATCGTTTAATACCGTTTCTGTTAAACTGCATAAAATAAATTCCAAATTCATCAAGATATGCAATCTTATATTTTTCTGTAACTGTCTGGAATTCTAATTTATCAATGTTAATGCCGAGCAACGGCGCAACACTGGGGTGTCGGATATCACCGTCTACAAGCAATATCTTCTTATCTTTTTCAACAAGAGAAAGAGCAATATTAGTGATAACCGTTGTTTTACCCTCACTCGGAGAAGTACTGGTACCCATTACAACTTTTTCGCCATCTTTAAGTGAGTTCTTGAAGACATTCCTTAAAATACGAACCGACTCATAGAAAGCCTTATCAACCTTTTCATTGGTACAAAGAACTGACTCGTCAATCTGTCTGCCATGTCTTTTAAAGCTTACATGAGGAATTGTACCAAGAGTTTCGCAGCTAAGATGAGTCTTGATATCCTCACGTGTTCTCAAGGTATTACGGCTATACACATAAACTACAACAAACAGACAACCTATTCCGAAACCAATAATCATTGCCTTGATAACAGCTCCGATATAATCGAGGCTGTTTGATGGCTCTATTGGCACTGTTGGTTCAGATATCATTTCAAACTGAATATTACCCAAAGCATAGTTTGCAACAGAAGGATAATTCTTAACAGTAGATATCAACACATCATAAGCCAGCTGTGGGTCACCTGCCACAGCATATAGTGTAAGCATAGTTGAACCTGTAACAACACTTGCCTTCAAGCTTGCAGGAACAGTTGAAATACCCAAATCCTCGCAAACAGCATCGTGCAGCATTGTGCTTTTAAGAATATATGGGAAGGTTTTGTCCAATCTTTCTGCAGCCGCTGAGTCATAGTAGAATGTATAAACAGACATACCACCGATAGATGACTGTTTCTCTGTGCTAACTGTAAATGTCGCCTCTGCTGTGTATAAAGGAGTGTATTCCACGTGTTCCTTAACAAAAACTACACCACCAAAAATCAAAGAGAGCAACACACAAAGCCAACTGAGTTTTCTGAACCCAATGACAGCATCTTCTATCTTCAATTGTATCTTAGTTGTATTTTGATTTGATGTTTTATTGTCCACTTGATTCATCTATTTTCGTTCCTTTGCGCCTTTCGATAGCAAAACATCGAAAAGGCTTGAAAAATTATCACATTAATCTTTTTCAGATTACACTAACCAACTTGTTCGTCTTCATCCTCGACATATTCTTTTTCATAGTCGTCGTATCGACCATATCGTCCGTATTTACCATACTTACCATACTTGCCGTATTTACCACCACTATACTTATATTTTCTATATCGGAAACCATACTGGAAGCCACTTTCATCAAGGCCTGCCAAAGTAAGGAATGAGAACTGAGGATATACATCGTTAAGAACACAACCGGCAAGAACACCGCCTACTTCGTCGATTGTTGTCAAAGTGTCGTTAATATCAGGTGCATATGCTATATCTGTTCTGATTGCTAAAATGGTCTCATCAACAATTTTAACAAGGTCTGTAGTAATTGAATCAACCGTTATAGGAGCAGCGTCTATAATAATGAAATCAACCTGGTTCCTGAACACTTCCAGAACCTTATTAAGAGTTCCGTTCTTTATCCAATCACCATACTCCTCACAAGGATTAGTGTTCAATGCAAGATACAATGAAGAATGCTTATATCTTCTTAAACGGAATTCATTAGTCTTCAGCTTTCCTGTCATAAGATTAGAAAACTCTGATTTTTCACTATGCTTTTTCTCGAACAACTGATGAAGCTCAGGCTTTTTACAGTCTAAATCAACAAGAATAACCTTATGGCCACGGTCAGCCAATGAAATAGCAAGGTTTGCCGCAACTGTAGACTTGCCCTCGTTTTCAACAACGCTTGTTACTGCATACACCTTTGAACCATTACGACGATTGCTATGCTCTATCTTCGCAGCAATCTTATGGAAGTTTTCAACAAATCCAAGTGTTATGAATGCATTATTGTGAATAATCAAAGGCTTATCATTAAACTCAAGTCCACCTTTGAGTTTGAATTTCTTTCTTTCGTGAGGAATTGTTCCAAGCAGTTTTGCATCCAACTTATTATTGAAATCGCCCTCATCCTTGACAGTATCTCGCAAGATAGATAAAACTACAACAAGACCTGCAACAAACACTGTCATCGCAGCAATAACCAAAAGTCTTTTAACTGTTGAGATACCATTTGAAGGGCTATTTGGCATCTGTGGCATTTTCAAAACGTTAATAACTACGTTACTGAAAACGCTGTCAGAAACTTCAGGATAAGAATCCAAAACAGCAAGCAAAAGGTTATATGCAACCTGTGGACTATGACTTCTTACAGAAAGTTCCATAAAGTTAGTATCTCTTTCAACAGTTGCTCTGAGCACACCGTCAAACTCATCGACACCTAGCTTTTCCATAGCCTTATCTTTTACAGTTTTGTCAACAACAACTCTTGAAATAACCTTTGTCATTTCAACAGAAGTTGAATACAGAGAATAAGAACCGCTGGTCGAACTCTTCGCATTGACAACCAACAAAGCTGTAGCAGTATATTCTGGTGTATGGAAACTCTTTGTAGCAATATAAATACCCATAACACCCATGAGTGTTGCCATAAAGATTACCCAGATATTTTTTATTAAATCTCGAATTACGCTATAAACTTCAATTCTAATATTTAAAAAATTCATAAACTCAACCTACGATAACATTAAGTATTGTATGCCCCTGCACGCCGTTTTCATCTTCAACGTAATAGTGAACACCATATGTTCCTTCTTTTGTCAAATCAACGTTTGTCTCAATTCGCACCTTGCTTGTAAGACCATTCTGCAATCTGTCCTGTGCCCTTATAAGGTACTTTGAGAAATCGACCTTTGTTCCCGGTTTTACATAAATAAGATATTCCGACAATTCAATCTTTGGTGCTGAAACACTTCTGTCCTCAACAACAAGTGGAACATTTATAACAGATGTATCACCCTTACTGTTTGAAACAGAAATTTCAAGGTCGAAAACACCTGCAACAGACTTTGTATAATCCTCTGAAGTAACAATAATACTCTTTGTAATGTCACCATCAATACAGTCAGTTGCTCCAATAATCTCTGTAAGATTTATTGTTTCATAAATAGAGAAACACAAGTTACCCGATAACGAAAACTTTGGTGATTCATAGTTTTTGTAATGTATTTTTCTTGTTGCTCTTGCAACATGATTATCACTGTCGCAAACAACATAAGTTACCTTACAAACACCCTCATCAATAAATCGTGAAACAGACTCAATGATAACCTTGTTACTAAGGTCCTTATCTTTTTCGTCGTAAGCAGTTACACCCTGCATAAGCTCTTCTCTTGTGGCATTAAAACCTACTTCTATCATTTCCTCTTCAATTTTAATAACCGGAATAGTTTCATCCAGGGTAAGTTGCTGATTCACATAAAACATAGCAAAAAGTGCAGATGTGATAACAAACAAAACCACCATAATTATTCTTAGAAATCTCATAATTTTATAGTCTCCCATAAAAAGGCATATTCGCACATAATAATTAATTAGAGTATAACACAAAGCGCGAAAAAAGTCTATAAATATCACAAAAATTATTGCATAACTAACAGTCCAATTTGTTGCAAAAAACAGGACAAGATAGCTCCTGTCCTGTAAAAAATCACTTCCAATGGGGTAATTCATCTAAAGTGATAACATATTCATCATTATAAATACTATTCAGGTCGTCAGCACTATTACGGTCAACCATATATTCCGTGTGCCACGCCATGAACCATACCCATTTTGTTTTTGTTGAGTGTAATTCTTCTACTGTGGGAATCTTTCCACACTCATGGAAACAAATCGGCATCTTTCTGCCAACAACTTTCTTTACATTTTTATAAAGATTATCATTTGGTCCGTCAATGTATGAATCTGCGCCCGCAATATCCACATATTTGTCACCGGGATACCATTTCCGATAATTTTCACCGCGTTCAGAAAGTCCTAAAACCCAGATGAGATTATCGAGTCCCCAATATTCTGTGTATCTTTCGTACATAAGTTTCCACAATTCTTTGAAATTCTTGTTTCCACCTTTGCCCCACCAAAACCATTGACCATCAGCCTCATGAAAAGGTCTCCAAAGAACAGGAATCCCCTTTTCTTTAAGTTCGAGCAAGGCTTTTGCACTTTTATCCATTCCTGTTATAAGCTTTTCGTATTCTTCTGTACCTTCTGTCAAAGCCTTGTCCCAATCAGCAATATCAGTATTCATGCTTTCATTCCAGCTACCGCTGAAATCACTTCCACAATGCCAACAGATTGTAACAATTCCGCCCTTTTCGTGCCATTCAATCGCACGACGATTGACACCCTCAAAATCATCATTCATATAATCAAGACCACGAATCGCAGGGTATTTTCCTGTTTTTTCATAGATATATTCAAATTCGTACTGTTCACCATCAACCCAAGTTGACTCCTGCTGACCTGAAATTATGTAGTCACCATACACATCACAGATGTATGAATACAATTCCACAGCTTCAGCACTGGCATCAGGGTTTGAGAGCGTCTGCTCTCCCACAGGAATCCCCAAAAGTGACAACACAACACATATGATTGAGATAAATTTCTTAATCATTCCTATCACCTATCAAAAAAGACAGAGTTGTTACACTCTGTCTCTTTGTTTTATAAGTTAATTATTTAGAAGCTTCTTCAACAGCAACTGCACATGCAACTGTTGCGCCTACCATTGGGTTGTTACCCATACCGATAAGACCCATCATTTCAACGTGAGCAGGAACTGAAGATGAACCAGCGAACTGAGCGTCACCGTGCATTCTACCCATTGTGTCTGTAAGACCATAAGAAGCAGGACCTGCAGCCATGTTATCTGGGTGAAGTGTACGACCTGTACCACCACCTGAAGCAACTGAGAAGTAGTTTACGCCATTTTCCATAGCCCACTTCTTGTATGTGCCTGCAACAGGATGCTGGAAACGAGTTGGGTTAGTTGAGTTACCTGTGATAGAAACGTCAACGCCCTCTTTCTTCATGATAGCAACGCCTTCAAGAACGTCGTTTGCGCCGTAGCAACGAACAGCAGCTCTTTCACCGTCTGAATATTTTGTTTCGTTAACAATCTTAAGTTCGCCTGTGTAGAAATCATACTCAGTCTGAACATATGTGAAGCCGTTGATTCTTGAAATAATCATAGCAGCGTCTTTACCAAGACCATTAAGGATAACACGAAGAGGTTCTTTACGAACTTTGTTAGCTGTCTTTGCGATACCGATAGCACCTTCAGCAGCAGCAAATGATTCGTGACCTGCAACGAATGCGAAACACTTTGTTTCTTCCTTAAGAAGCATTGCGCCAAGGTTACCGTGACCAAGACCAACGTCTCTCTGTTCAGCAACTGAACCAGGGATACAGAAAGCCTGGAGACCCTTACCGATAACTGCAGCAGCTTCAGAAGCTGTCTTTACACCTGATTTAAGTGCAAGTGCAACACCAAGTGTGTAAGCCCAAACAGCATTTTCGAATGCGATTGGCTGAACACCTTTAACGATGCCTTCAACATCGATACCTTTTGATTCGCAAAGAGCTCTAGCGTCTTCGAGAGAAGCAATACCGTATTCAGCAAGACATTTCTCGATTTTAGCCATACGTCTTTCTTTGCCTTCAAATCTTACATCATTAGCCATTTTAGTATCCTCCTTCTCTTATTCTTCTCTTGGGTCGATATACTTTGCAGCATCCGCAAAACGACCGTATGAACCTGTATTGTTCTTAAGAGCTGTAGCAGCATCCATGCCGTGACGGATATCTTCCATCATCTTGCCGAGCTTAACGAACTCATAACCGATAACCTGGTCATCAGCGTCAAGAGCCATTCTTGTGATATAGCCTTCAGCCATTTCCATGTAACGAACGCCCTTAACTTTTGTTGAGAACATTGTACCAACCTGTGAACGAAGTCCTTTACCAAGGTCTTCAAGACCAGCACCAACAACAAGACCGTCTTCTGAGAAAGCAGACTGTGAACGACCATAAACGAGCTGGAGGAAGATTTCTCTCATAGCTGTATTGATAGCGTCACAAACAAGGTCTGTGTTAAGGCATTCAAGAAGAGTTTTGCCAGGA
>JAZOWH010000229.1:0-4570 GCA_045659165.1 Candidatus Fimenecus sp.
ATAGACTCGCTATTGAGGGTGGAAAATCTCACTTTCAGTGCATTTAGACACACTACCCCCTAATATGCGGCTTAAATATGATAACAGAACACTTGTCAAATGTCAAGTGTTTTTTTGAATTCAGAATAAAAGGAAGACGACTTAAAATCATCCCGATAAATTCTAATTTACAAACAATCAGCTCATAAAAAATACCGCGAGCCGAAAGACACGCGGTATAAATATCTTTTTTTAATTTTTCGTTAGACAATCTTACCGAACAAAATTCCATGAATTTGAGTTATTTTTTTGTTAGGCAATCTCACGGAGCCGAAGCTGTATCAAGTATACCGCGAGGTGAGAGCAAGGAAGTATAACGGAAAATTACGCTTTGTTAGCTGAACCGAAGAGTTCAATCTTTTCCTTAACACAAGCCTTGATTGCTTCTGCACCAGGAGCTAAAAGCTTTCTTGGGTCAAAGCCCTTGCCTTCAAGGTCTTTGCCTGCTTCGATATACTTTCTTGTTGCTTCCTGGAATGCAAGCTGGCATTCTGTGTTAACGTTGATTTTTGAAACGCCGAGAGAAATAGCCTTCTGAATCTTGTCTGCTGGGATACCTGTACCACCGTGGAGAACGAGAGGCATTGTGCCTGTCTTTTCCTGAACTGCTGCAAGTGTGTCAAATGAAAGACCTGCCCAGTTTTCTGGATATTTACCGTGGATATTACCGATACCTGCTGCAAGCATTGTAACACCAAGGTCAGCAATCATCTTGCATTCGTTAGGGTCAGCACATTCACCTGCACCAACAACGCCGTCTTCTTCGCCACCGATTGAACCAACTTCTGCTTCAATTGAAAGGCCTTTTTCTTCACAAATTGCAACTAATTCCTTTGTCTTTTCGATGTTTTCATCGATTGGATAGTGAGAACCGTCGAACATGATTGAGCTGAAGCCTGCTTCGATACAAGCCTTTGCACCTTCGTATGAACCGTGGTCAAGGTGAAGAGCAACAGGAACTGTGATGTTAAGTCCTTCAATCATACCTTCAACCATACCTACAACTGTTTTGTAGCCACACATATATTTTCCTGCACCCTCAGATACACCAAGGATAACAGGAGAATTCATTTCCTGTGCAGTGAGAAGAATTGACTTTGTCCATTCAAGGTTATTGATATTGAACTGACCAACTGCGTAGTGACCAGCCTTTGCTTTTGTAAGCATTTCTTTTGCATTTACTAATGGCATAATTTTATACACTCCTATAAAAATTTTTCGCAAATATTATATATTACATTCACATTTTTGTCAACAAATTAACAGAATAAACTGCATAGAATAGTATGAGTTGGTGATATTATGAAAAAATATTTTTCAAGTGTTCTGTGCAGTAGTGGTTATTGCTGTGCATTCAACACAATTTATAAAAAAGACCCCACAGCCAAAGTTTATATAATCAACGGTGACGATTATGAGAAAGCAGTATTCTTTTCGCATCTCGCAAAGTTGCTTCAGGGCTTTAATATTACGCTTTTCAACCCGTTTTATGACGAGAGTACAGACGGAATTTACATAGAAAATCTCAACACATATATTTTATCCGACGGTGGATACAACAAGCTTTATCCTATTCTGCCTGAAATATGGGAAAAATATGTAAATATTACAGAAAGCAAAAAGTATCCTACCGAAATTCTTCGTCAGGTGCTTATTCAGAAATCTCTTGAAAGTCATCACTATAAAAATGCCTGTATCACGCTGAAAAAAGCCTCCCTTATAAAAGAAAGGCTCCATGGTGAGTTGTCGCAATATATTGACGAGGATAAAACTGTCCGTTTTGTTCACAGATTTTTCTCCCACGAGTTGAAAAATTCAACCGAAAAAGGTAAAGGTGAAATAAAGCTTCTGTCGTCCCCTACTCCACTTGGATTTCATACTCATTATGACACGATTTTTGAAACCTGCCAACGAATAATTAATATTGTTGATGAAACTGGTTTCGTAGGCTCTGTCATCACATCCATCATTAAAAACTTTGCACTTAAACAAAAAATCAGCATTTGGGCTAGTCCCGAATATTTTAACAATAACTTTTTCAGGTTTCTCGTTTTTCCACACAAAGAATTGTGCCTGTGCATTTCAAATGAAATTCACAAATTGCCTTTTGATGCACACGAAACCATCAACGCATCACGATTTCTTATTGATACAAACATTCTCAAAAGCCGAAAGGTAGAAATCCTTTCATCCGTTGAAAAAAGTTTACTTGAAAAATCAGTTATACAGATTTACGAAGGTAGAGATGAAAGATTTAAATACAACAACCTGACAAATGATTTTTCCAACCCTGAAATGGCAAAGAAAAAGGCAGAGAAACTGGCTGAAAAAATGTTGAATTAAAATAATTATGGCGAGGTCATCCCTCGCCATTATATTACATATTAAAATTACCAGCTCTGAATCACTTCAGGATTCTCAAAAATTTCGTCCATCTTTTTCATAAATGGAATAACATCATTGAAAGCACCGATTCTGTGGTCGAATGTGAGAGTAACAGGAAGCATTTTTCTTGTCTTCAAGTCAATTTCGCCCTTTTCATTTCTGTATGCGAAATCCTTCTCAATAAAACCACCAACGCCCATCATAAATACCTGTGGGTAAAGAAGTGGAGATGTTGTTTCAAAACCACGAAGACCTTCATAAAGTCCTGCCCAGTTTGAGAAACAAACTGTACCCTCATTAAGGTGATAGTATTTAAGACCATTTTCATCATTTGCCTGCTTTTTAAGGAAATCATTGATAGTTGCAATCTTATGCTTACCAACAAGACCTGCAAGGCTCTGCGCAATCGTTGTTGCGATTTTACCTTTAAGTAAGAATCCAACAATTCGCTGAACAACAAGGTCACCAAGAACAACATCAATATCTGTGTTCTTCATCTTGTATGTCATTATGTCGATTTCTTCCTGAAGTTCACGAAGATTCTTTTCTTCGCAATGACAGATTTTAACAGGGAATGTTTCACCACTATCAAGCATAACAGGCATAGCAACATCAATGTGTTTCTTGATTGTAAGTGTTCCACAACAACGTCTGTGGTTGAAATCAATGTGTGCATTAAGTCGAGGTGCTGCTTTAAGACCCTCAACCATTGCCATCATAATGATTGTGTTAAATGAAAGCTTGTAACCACAAGTTTCCTTTAACTTTTTATATTCTTCCCACATATCAGTAACATCAATTTCATATGAATACGCTGCCTGTGGCTGGTCTTTCTGGTTACTTGTGAGAATATATCCGTTCAATCTCTTCTTAATATTATTGAAATATTCAACCTGGTCACCTGGCTCAGGTTTATTCAATGCTACATCAAGGAATTTTCTTTCACTCATTTTTTATCATCCTTTTTAAATAATACACAGAAATTATACCAAATGTGACATTCTTTGTCAATGAAACCAAATTTGAATAAATTGTAAACTTTCGGCAAAAATATACTCAGATAGAAAGGATGGTCGTATGGCTGAAAGAATCGGAAAACACACAATTTTGCTATCATCAAAGCCCTCTGTTTATGGATATGCCTCTGTTGTCGGTAAGGCAGAAGGTGAAGGTCCGCTCAGTAAGGAGTTTGACAAGGTCTATGACGACGACACCATTGACGGATGTCCTACTTGGGAAAAGAGCGAAAGCGCCTTACACAAGGAAGCAGTATCAAGAGCAATTGCAAAATCAGGATTTTCACCTGAAAACATAGACATAATTATGGCAGGAGATTTGCTGAACCAATGTATAGGCACATCATTCGGCATAAGAGAATTGCAAATCCCCTTTTTAGGTCTTTACGGAGCTTGCTCAACAATGGCACTTTCAATGGCATTGGCATCAGTTTTAGTCGACTCAGGTGTAGCCACAAACGCCGTTGCGTCCACATCATCACATTTCGCATCGGCAGAAAGGCAATTCCGTCTTCCACTTGAATACGGTGGCCAAAGACCACCATCAGCCCAACGCACAGCAACAGCATCAGGCGCAACTGTTATTTCTCAGCACAAAGAAAATACACCTGTAATAGAGGCAGTTATCTTCGGTAAAATCATGGATTTCGGCATCAAGGACGCCAACAACATGGGTGCTGCTATGGCCCCGGCTGTTGCTATAATAGGACCATAAAAGTGGTCCGTAAAACAAAAATAATTATATAACTTCGTCGTATTTTTTGGAATTTTCTGTATAGGAAAAAGTTATGAACAGTGTTTTTAGTCTTACGGAAATGCAAAATCGGTTAGCCGATTTGCACAATTCAAGTATTCGAGATTGCGACAAAAGTTCACTAAAAAATCTTGAAGATTTGGATTTGTTCAGTTATGCCTTCCCTGGCAAAATTGACAAATATCTTGGCGATGTGGTCAATCCATATCTGTTCAAGGTAGACGATGTGACGGTTAAAATGGAATTCAACTGCGAAGGACAGAACCTTTCTGCCACTTTGTCAAGAATTTGCGATTTCCATTAACCCACAAAACAAGGCGGTATATCAAATCAGACTTACCGCCTTCATATTACATATATGGAGGCTTTTTTCATG
>JAZOWH010000230.1:0-2914 GCA_045659165.1 Candidatus Fimenecus sp.
AGACGACGAAGAACATAACCACGACCACTGTTTGATGGAAGAACACCATCTGAAACCATAAATGTTGTACTACGGATATGGTCAGTGATAACACGAAGTGAAATATCGTTCTTTTCATTTTCGTGATATTTGATACCCGAAATTTCCATAACGTGCTTCATAATGTTCTGAACGGTATCAACTTCAAAAATGTTATCAACATCCTGCATAATACAAGCAAGACGTTCAAGTCCCATACCTGTATCAATGTTAGGATTAGCAAGACGAGTATAGTTGTTGTTACCGTCATTTTCGAACTGTGTGAAAACGAGGTTCCAAACTTCTATAAATCTGTCACATTCGCAACCTACTTTACAGTCAGGACTGCCACAGCCTTTATCAGGACCACGGTCAAAGTAGATTTCTGAACAAGGGCCACAAGGACCTGCACCATGCTCCCAGAAGTTATCTTCCTTACCAAAACGAACCATATGTGATGGGTCAACGCCAACTTCTTTAGTCCAGATATCATAAGCCTCGTCATCCTCAAGATATTCGCTGACATAAAGAAGTTCTTCAGGGATTTCAAGAACCTTTGTGAAGAATTCCCAAGCCCATGCAGTTGCTTCGTGTTTGAAATAATCACCGAATGAGAAGTTACCGAGCATCTCGAAATATGTTCCGTGACGAGCAGTTTTACCAACATTCTCAATATCAGGTGTACGGATACACTTCTGACAAGTTGTAACACGATTTTTAGGAGGTGTTACCTCACCTGTAAAGTATTTTTTCATTGGTGTCATACCTGCATTTATAAGGAGAATACTCTTATCTCCCTGAGGTACAAGTGAAAAGCTTGGAAGACGCAAATGGTCTTTGCTTTCAAAAAATGCAAGGTATTTTTCTCTTAATTCATTAAGACCTGTCCATTTCATACAGACTACTCCTATTTTATAAAAATTATCTTATAAATTATACAATTATAAAGCAAATATGTCAATAAAAAATGTAATGTGGAAACATTTATAAATGAATATACGTATCTCCTATCTCTCCCTCAGTCTTTTTCTACTAAAAAGACAGCTCCCTCATTAGAGGGAGCCGAAAAGCAAGTTTATTATTTACGTTTTATTTAACGATTATCTTTTTGACCAGATTTTTCGTTAGACAAGGCACGACATCGAAGGAATATGAGGATATTTCGAGATGGCGTAACGAAGTATCACGGAAAATATGCCAAAAAGATTAGAAGAGTCCGTCGATTTTTCCGTCAGCATCAACATCAATTTTGTATGCTGCTGGTGCTTTTGGAAGACCTGGCATTGTCATAATATCACCTGTAAGGCAAACGATGAAACCTGCACCTGCTGAAAGTTTAACTTCACGAACTGTCATCATAAAGTTTTCAGGCTTACCAAGCTTTGTTGGGTCATCAGAAAGTGAATACTGTGTTTTAGCAACACAAACAGGGAGTTTATCCTGACCAAGAGATTCAATTTCTTTGATTGCCTTTTCAGCAGCTGCTGTGAAAATTACACCGTCAGCACGGTAAATTTCTTTTGCAATTGTATTGAGTTTCTCTTTGATTGAAAGTTTTTCGTCATAAAGTGGTGCAAAATCTGCTTTACCCTCGTCGATAACTGCACAAACCTTACTTGCCAAGTCCATACCACCTTCGCCACCTTTAGCGAAAACTTCTGCAAGAGAAACAGGTACCTGCATTTCTTCACAGAATTCCTTGATGTATGCGATTTCAGCATCTGTATCTGTATGGAATTTATTGATAGCAACAACTACAGGCACATTGTATTTTCTCATATTTTCAATATGAGTTTTAAGGTTTACGATACCAGCTTTGAGTGCTTCCACATTTTCGTTCTGTAAATCTGCACGAGCAACGCCACCATTGTATTTAAGAGCACGAATTGTAGCAACAACTACAACACATTCAGGTTTAAGTCCTGCATAACGGCACTTGATATCAAGGAATTTTTCAGCACCAAGGTCAGCACCGAAGCCCGCTTCTGTGATACAGTAATCAGCAAGTTTAAGTGCAAGTTTTGTAGCAGTAACAGAGTTACAACCATGTGCAATATTTGCAAATGGTCCACCGTGCATAATTGCAGGTGTATTTTCAAGAGTCTGTACAAGGTTTGGCTTGATTGCATCTTTAAGAAGTGCTGCCATAGCACCAACTGCATTCAAATCCTTTGCATAAACAGGTGTGTTATCAAGAGACCATGCAACAAGGATATTGCCAAGTCTTGTTTTAAGGTCTTCAATATCACTTGCAAGACAAAGAATAGCCATAATTTCACTTGCAACAGTAATCATAAATCCGTCTTCACGAGGAATACCATTAACTTTACCGCCAAGACCGATAATAACATTACGAAGAGCACGGTCATTCATATCAAGACAACGCTTAAAGAGAATTCTTCTCTGGTCAATGCGAAGCTCATTACCCTGCTGCATATGGTTGTCGATAATAGCACAAAGAAGGTTGTTTGCTGCAGTAATTGCGTGCATATCACCTGTGAAATGAAGGTTGATATCTTCCATAGGAATAACCTGTGAATATCCACCACCAGCAGCCCCTCCTTTAACACCGAAAACAGGTCCCATTGATGGCTCACGAAGTGCGATACAAGCATTTTTCCCGATTTTGTTCATTGCCTGACCAAGGCCAACTGTGATAGTAGTTTTTCCTTCACCTGCAGGAGTTGGGTTAATAGCAGTAACAAGGATGAGTTTTCCGTTTTCTCTGTCAGCATATTTCTTATTAAGAGAAAGTGGAAGTTTTGCCTTGTATTTGCCATACATTTCAAGGTCATCTGCATCAATGTTGAGTTTTTTTGCGATTTCTGTGATTGGTAAACATGGTGTCTGCTGTGCAATTTGGATGTCTGAAAGCATAATAATTTTCCTCCTGAAT
>JAZOWH010000231.1:0-3428 GCA_045659165.1 Candidatus Fimenecus sp.
TAACAACCATAAGAAGTATGGAAGATGTTGAGGATATTTATGTTGACTGATAAAATAACTCTTTTAGATGGTGAGCATATTGAGGATTTGGGTGATGGTGTAGGAGTTGTTGTTTCAAAACAGCATACTTTTGGTACAGACGCTATGCTCCTTGCGAGTTTTGCCAACCCAAAAAGAAATGATGTTGCTTGTGACTTCGGTTCAGGATGCGGAATTATTCCGTTTCTCTGGCTTCGTGATAAGAAGTGTTCACAGATTACTGCAATTGAAATTCAGGGAACAGGTTGTAATCAGATGCTTCGTTCACTGGAACTTAACGAAACTGATAAAATTACCGTCTTAAACAGAGATTTAAAGGATATTGACGATTTAAAAGCAGGTAGTTTTGATGTTGTCACAATGAATCCACCATATAAAATCGAAAATGGTGGAATCAAAAATGACGAAGATTTTGCAACTATTGCAAGACACGAAACTTTCTGCAATATGGATGATATCGCAAAAAGCGCATCACGACTTTTAAGGTTTGGTGGTAAACTCTGTATCTGTCAACGACCTGAAAGAGTTTTTGATGTTATGTATTCAATGCGCAAAAACGGAATTGAACCGAAAACATTGCGTTTTGTTTCAAAAAAGGGTGACACTCAGCCTTGGCTCGTGCTTATTGAAGGTAAACGAGGAGCTAAAAACGGATTAAAGGTTGAGGGTAACCTTGTAGCGTATAATGACGACGGTACATTGACGGATGAAATGTTGTCAATTACTGAAAAATATAGAAAGTAAAGAAAGGAATCGGACAATATGAACGGCAAACTTTATGTTGTAGGAACACCAATCGGAAATTTGTCCGATTTTTCAAAAAGAGCAATAGAAACCTTGTCGTCTGTTGATTTTATTGCAGCAGAAGATACAAGAGTTACACAGAAATTACTTAATTTTTTTGATATAAAAAAACCACTTGTAAGTTATTACGAACATAATCGTCGTGAACGTGGTGAAATGATTGTTTCAAGACTTCTTAATGGTGAAGTTTGTGCTATCGTGACAGATGCAGGTATGCCTTGTATTTCTGACCCTGGACAAGACCTTGTTTATCTTTGTCACGAAAAAGGCGTTCCTGTTGAATCTGTTCCGGGACCAACAGCCTTTGCAACAGCTTTGGCAATTAGTGGTATGGAAAGTGGAAGATTCACATTTGAGGGATTTTTAAGTACAAATAAACCAAGCCGTAAAGAACATCTTGAAGAACTTAAAAATGAAACAAGAACTATGATTTTTTACGAAGCACCTCATAAATTAAAGGCAACACTTAAAGATATGTACCAGTATTTCGGTGACCGTCAGATTGCCATAGTGAAAGAACTTACAAAAATTCACGAAACAGTTATGAGGACAAGCCTTAAGGGTGCAATTGATTATTTTGATGTTGAAAATCCAAGAGGTGAGTATGTTCTTATACTTGCAGGTCAGGAAAAGACAAAAGAAAAACAGCCCGTCACATTAGAACAGGCTGTGTTACTTGCAAAAGAACTTGTGGACAAAGGCGTTAGTGTCAATGAGGCATCAAAGACAATAGCAGGTGAAACAGGAATTAAAAAGAGTCTGATTTATAAAGAATTACTTTGATGGTTTTGAAGTGATTTTATATGCTTTTGCAACTTCTTTTTCAATTATTCGTGCTGCTTCCCTGATGATTGTATCCATTGTTTTAGGAAGCTGTTCATTTCGTTTTGGTTTAGCATCACCATCAAAAACTATGGTATTAATGATATGGTCAATTGATGTTGTGGTGAGATATGGTGCCAATTCTTTTCGTGCTAATTCGTGGCCGGGAATAGCACCTTGTGCAAGTGCAGTAAGATATACTTTATAGATAGTTAAAACATAGATTGTTCGGATTTTACCTGAATAGCTTCGACCGTAAGCACTGAGTCTGTCCATAAGATAAACAGAAGAACGGAAGATAGTACTCATTCGCATTTCGCTGTCTTGTGGAATTTCGTGCTCAACAAAAAGAGCATCCGACATCATCTTGTTTTCTGTAAGGCCTAAAAGATAGTCGGTACTCACATCATAGAATGTGGAGGCACGACAAAGAAAATCAAGGCCACATTCACGGATTCCTTTTTCATAGTGTGAAAGCAAAGCCTGTGAAACTCCGAGTTCAATAGCGGCTTCTTTCTGACTTAAATTTTTTTCTTTTCTTAATGACACAAGTCTTGTAGAAACAGATGTACTCATAATAACAACCTCTTATACTTAAAGTATAATGATTATATAACACATTCAACTATTTGTATATTGTATTAATTTACAAATTTTCAGGAGAACTAATATGAAAACTTACCAAATTCATTTAATACGCCATGCTGTAACAAAGGGCAACCTTGAGGGCAGATATATCGGCCATACTGATGAATCTGTATGCGAAGAAGGTATGGCACAACTTAAAGATATAATGGAAAACTACGGTGAATATCCACAGGTTGACGCAGTTTTCTGCAGTCCTTTAAAAAGATGTATTGAAACTGCTCAGGCAATTTATCCTGACAGAAATCCGATTATTCTTGATGATTTAAGAGAATACGATTTCGGTGAATTTGAGGGTAAAACTGCAGAAGAATTACAGGATGACGAGGACTTTGCAGAATGGCTCAGCGGTTCAAATCCTAATAAAGCAGCACCATTTGGTGACAGTCAGGTAAGATTTAATTACAGAATTTGTGATTGCTTTGAAAAGATTGTTGACGGTGTAATTAAGGCAGGAGTCGGAAGTACAGCAGTTTTCACTCATGGTGGCGTTATAATGTCACTTATGCAGACTTATGCTCTTCCTGAAGCACCTATGCACGAATGGTTAACACCATCTTGTTGTGGCTATACAATCCGTATTGACCCTTCAATCTGGTCAAGAGGAATGAAAGTTGAAGCGATAGCAGAATGTCCTGCACAACCTGAGGTTTTTGAACACGAGTTGTGGGATGTTTATGACCCCGAAAAAGACGAATTTGATGTTGCATATTGGGAAGATGATTCAAACTTTCCAGATGAGCAATAAAAATTTTCCAATTTAGCAATAAATAATACATTGAAATAAAAAATATATGGTGATAAAATTATTTTGAATTATTATCACTGACTTAATTTGGAGGGAAAAATATGAAAATGTCGTTCCGTTGGTATGGCGAAAGTGACCCAATATCTTTGCAGTACATTCGTCAGATTCCAAATATGAAAAGCATAGTTAGTGCTGTTTATGATGTAAAACCAGGTGAGGTTTGGCCAGAAGAGTCAATCGAGAAAATGGTAAAACAGTGCGAAGAAAATGGTCTTGTTTTTGATGTTGTTGAATCAATTCCTGTGCACGAAAACATTAAACTTGGTAGAGATAATGTTGACGAGCTTTTAGAGGTTTATTGTGAAAACAT
>JAZOWH010000232.1:0-5300 GCA_045659165.1 Candidatus Fimenecus sp.
TCTTGAAACAATTGAGCTTAAAACAGGCAAACGACTTGATGCTTCATTCCCATTTGTTATCGGCATCGGCACACTTATAAGCGGTACAATCGCAAGTACTGTTGCACCTCTTCTCCTTTATGGTGAAGGTTCAATTATCGGATATATTCAGCCAACTGACCTTGTTCCAAATCCTGTTCAGAGTCTTGAAACAAAGGTTACACTTCTCTTCTTCTACACAATTATGCACGGTATTATGATGTTCCTTGCAGGTGTTCCATTCTTCTTCTATAAGTTGACTGGCAAAACTAAAGAAGATTTCCACAATGCACTTTTGGAAAAACGTGCACAAATGGAAAATGAACAAAAATAATTAAATCAAACAAAATTAAATGGGGTTGAAAAAATCAACCCCATTTTTTATTTCTTTTTTAAAAAAATTGCACAAACTTTTAGCCATTTATCGCTATATCACAACTGTTAATTGGCACTTTTCACCATTATATTAACAGTTATTTATACATTTTGCACAAAATCTCGTTTATCAATTAGTAATTATTACACACCATGCAAATATTTTTGTTTACAGTTTGTTTGTGCAATATTCACAAATATTTAATATTTTTATTGTGCAAAAATACTTGACTTTTTTGTTTTTATCTGTTATTATATAGCCACAACAGAATAAAGGAGGCGGTAAGAGTGTATAACGCCGAACATGAGCAGATGAAACTCGCTGTTGAAGTGATTAACGAAGAGTTCTCAATCAAATCTGTACTCAAGCTTGTTCAGTTACTTAGCTTCGCAGCATAAAAGCTGAACAAAATTTTTCCTTTAGTTTGTTTATAATTTCTGTGTGGTGGGTTTTCCAATCCCCAACAAATTTTCCCTTTCCTTTTTCATAAAGTATAACACCAATCCCTATTTTCCTACTACACAGAAATTTTTCATATATAGACTTCTCCACGAAGTCACTTAATTTTGTTTTTTCATAATAATTTTTCTCATAAAAAAAGATGGCTGTTACTTCGGTAGCAGTCATCTTTTTTATTTTATAAAACCAGTCGGACACAATAAGATATAAAAAAGGTGCTTACACAACGTAGAAATTGCTAAAGCACCTTTTATTATTTGTTTTCTCTTTTTGTTTTACGCTTATTATACTTTTTTCATATCAACAAGGTCTATTGCGCCAACAGGACAAGCCTCGTGGCATTTACCACAACCGATACATTTCTGATAGTCAACGTGTGCTACAAAGTTTTCAACCTTAACAGCATCATATTCGCAAGCCTTAACACACTTCATACAACCGATACAACCTGAAGAGCAAACCTTTCGTGTAACTGCACCTTTATCGAAATTTTTGCAAAGCACAGCGGCCGTAATACGATGAAGTGGCATCATTTCAATAAGGCCCTTAGGACAAGTGTTTACGCACATTTTGCAAGCACGACACTCAACAGGATTGATTCTTGCAACACCATTACAAATATGAATCGCATTATAAGGACACGCTGCAACGCAGTCACCAAGACCTAAACAACCATATGAACATTCCTTAGGACCATTGTAAAGCTGTGATGCCATTACACAACTATCAACACCCTGATACTCATATTTAAGCTTTGCATTGCCATTATGTCCCTTACAAAGCACAACAGCAGCCTCAGGCATAACCTCGCCTGCTTCAATGCCTAACACAGCGGCAATATCCTTTGATACTGCATTGCCACCTGGTGAACAAAGGGCTGTGTTTTCAGTTTCACCTTTTGAAAGAGCAGCGGCATAGCCATCACAACCTGAAAATCCACAAGCGCCACAGTTAGCACCCGGGAGACATTCACGCACAGCTTCTGCCTTTTCGTCCTTTGGCACAGCAAAAACAATTGATGCAACAGCAAGTCCAAGACCGAGAACAAGACCGATTGCAGCCACAATAAGAACAGCAGTTAAAATATCCATCTTATTCCCTCCTTAGTTAAAGATACCGTCAACAAGTCCTGTGAAGCCCAAGAATGACATTGACACAAGAGATGCTGACACAAGTGTGATTGGAAGTCCCTGTAAGCTCTTTGGAATATCTGCACCCTCAAGTCTTTCACGGACACCTGCAAACATAATCATTGCCACCATAAAGCCAAGACCTGCACCAAGAGAAGATACAATTGATTCTGCGAATGTAAATCCTTCTTCAATATTAAGAAGAACAACACCCAATACAGCACAGTTTGTTGTAATAAGTGGAAGATAAATTCCCAAAGAGTTATAAAGCGCTACCATATACTTTTTAAGAACGATTTCAACGAGCTGAACAAGAGCAGCAATAACAAGAATAAATACGATTGTCTGCAAATATTCCATATCATTGTTTACGAGCAATGCGTTGATAGGATATGTAACAGCAGTTGCAAGTACCATAACAAAGATAACTGCTGCACTCATACCTACTGCAGTATTAACCTTTTTTGAAACACCAAGGAAAGGACAAATACCCAAGAATTTTGAAAGAATATAGTTATCAGTTAAAATTCCTGTAAGAAGAATTGCTAAAAACACTTTAATCATTTTGCTTCCTCCTTACATGCATCTGCAGAGCCTACGAGTGAACAACTTGACGCCATAGGACAAGCTGAACAGCCTTTAAGTTCTGCTTTTGGTTTTCCGTTTCTTTCTGCAACTTTATTTGCAAGTGCAATCAAGATACCGAATACGAAGAAGCCACCCGGAGCCAATACAAAAATTGTCATTGGTGGAATTGCTTCTGGGAAAACTGTAAACCCTGCAATTGAACCTGCACCAAGAAGTTCACGGATACCACCCATAAGCAAGAGTGCCGCAGTAAAGCCAACACCCATACCTACACCATCAACCGCTGAATAGAGAACTGTATTTTTACTTGCAAATGCTTCTGCACGACCAAGAATAATACAGTTAACAACGATAAGTGGAAGGTAAACACCAAGCATTTCGTCAATCTGTGGTAAAAATGCCTTAACAAGCATCTGAACCAATGTAACGAAACCTGCGATAATAACAACATATGCAGGAATACGAACCTTTGATGGAATAACCTTTCGGAGTGCTGAAATAACGATATTTGAGCAAACGAGAACAACTGTTGCAGCGAGTCCCATACCGATTGCACTTTCAACCGAAGTTGATGTTGCAAGTGTTGGACAAGTACCAAGAACAAGTCTCAAAACAGGATTTTCCTTGATAAGACCTTTGGAAAACTCCTTGGCGATTGATTTCTTTTCTGCCATCAGTTATTCACCTCCTCAAAAAGATTCAATGCAATATTTACTGCATTTGTAACTGCCTTTGATGTAATTGTAGCACCTGTAAGTGCCTGAATTTCATTGTCAGCAGGATTATTTTTGTTAAGTCCGATTTCATCACTCTTACCAACAAACTGTGATTTGAAATCGTCTGAATCAGCATTCATACCAAGACCCGCAGTCTCAGAAATTGAAAGGAAATCCATTCCTGAAATTGTGCCATCAACCTTGACACCAACCATTGTTACAATATCTCCACCGTAACCTTTTGCTGATGTTGTGAAAACATAACCTGCAATTTCTTTTTCTTCGCCATAACCCTCGTAATATGTATAATCAACACCATCAAGAGAAACTGTCATAGCATCAGAAAATTCCTTTGCATCTGAAAGCACTGCAACCTTTGTCTTGTTTTCTGTTTCAATCTGTAACTGTTCTATTTTAGGTTTAGTAACAGAGTTTGTCACAGCCAACAAAAGGGTTACAATAGCACTTATAATAAAGAGGGAAACAGTTGGAACGAGAACTTCTTTTAAATTGAATTTCTTCATTTTACATTTGCCTCCTTCTTATTTTTCTTTTCCTTAATCTCACCAAATGGTCTTGCAGTTGTAATATGCTCGATGTGAGGAACAAGGATATTCATAATAATAATGGAGAATGAAACACCTTCTGGTAATGAACCAAAAATTCGGATAAGTGATGTAAGCACGCCACAACCGATTGCATAAATAATCTTGCCTTTAAATGAAACAGGAGATGTTGTGTAGTCAGTTGCCATAAATACAGCACCGAGAACAAGGCCACCTGCCATAAGCTGATATGCCATAAATGTGAAATCACCTTTACCTGCCACAAGCATAGCCACAGCAACTGTGCCCACATAAACGAGTGGAATTACAGGTGAAATAACCTTACGGATTACAAGATAAATAAAACCGATAACCAATGCGAGAATACAAACTTCACCAAGGCAACCACCCTTTACACCAAGGAACATCTGGAGAAGGGATGGAAGTCCTGCTGTGTCAACTGCTGTACCGATATTTTCTGCAGAATAGACTGTTGTCATCTGTGCAAGTGGTGTTGCAGTTGTTACAGCATCCACTCCACCTTTATGTGAAAATGGTGCTACAAAATTACCGATTTGTGATGGATAAGATGCCATAAGAACAATTCGGCCAATTAACGCAGGGTTAACAAAGTTGTTACCAATACCACCAAAGAACTGTTTTGCAATTACGATTGCAGTAAATGCACCGATAACAACCATCCATACAGGCATTGTTGATGGTAAATTAAATGCTAACAACATACCTGTTACAACGGCACTTAAGTCACCGATTGTGTTGTGTCTTTTCATAACCTTTCTTGAGAGATACTCAAAAACAACACAGGAGATAACAGAGACAACTGTTAAAACAAGTGAACGGTATCCAAAAAGGACCACCGCTGCTATAAGTGCCGGAATCATCGCAATTATAACATCAAGCATAATCAAAGTAGTTGTTGTCTTTGAACGGAAGTGCGGTGATGCACTGACAACAAGCTTTTTAGTTATTTCACTCATTTCTTTGCCTCCTTTTCACGAATTGTAGCCTTTGCAAGTCGCATATGCTGAACCAAAGGCTTACCTGCAGGACAACTATATGCACAAGAACCACATTCCATACATACCATTGCACCTGAATGCTTAAGTTTTGCAATATCACCAATTTTAGTGAACTTTTCAATATTGGTTGGAACAAGATTAAGAGGACAAGCAGCTGCACAACGACCACAACGAATACAATCTGTTTCCTTTTTAATACTTAAATCACCTTTTTTGAATGCGAGTAAAGCATTATTACCTTTAAGCACAGGATAATTAATATTTGTGATTGCAGCACCCATCATAGGACCACCGCAAACAACTTTTTCAGGTTCTTCAACGAACCCACCACAGTAATCAATGATATAATCCATCATAGTACCGACTGGAACACGGATATTTTTAGGATTTTTGATTGCTGAACCATCAATTGTCATACTACGACTTAC
>JAZOWH010000233.1:0-5073 GCA_045659165.1 Candidatus Fimenecus sp.
GTATTTATGGGTGGTCTTGGTTTCAATTACAAATGGAATATGGGTTGGATGAACGATATTCTCCGATATTTCTCAATGGACCCACTTTACAGAAAAGGCAATCACGGTTGCATTACATTCTCATTCTTCTATGCATTTTCAGAGAATTTCATATTGCCGATTTCACATGATGAGGTTGTTCATGGTAAATGTTCTCTTATCAATAAAATGCCCGGTACTTATGAAGAAAAGTTTGCAGGAGTAAGAGCCTTTATGGGATATATGATGGCTCATCCTGGCAAAAAACTTATGTTTATGGGTAGTGAATTCGGTCAGTTTATCGAGTGGAATTACAAACAAGGACTTGATTGGTTGCTTTTGGATTACGATGCACACAGACAGTTGCACACATATTTCAAGGAGCTTAATCATTTCTATAAGGATAATGCACCACTCTGGCAGGTTGACCATTCTTGGGAAGGCTTCTCTTGGATTTCAGCGGATGACAACGATAATTCCGTAATTTCATTCAGACGAATTGACGAAAAGGGTAAAGAGATTATTGCAGTATGCAACTTTACACCGGTAGCAAGAGATAACTATAAAATCGGTGTTCCTGCAAAGGGGAATTACAAGATTGTGTTTAATTCTGACGACACAAAATATGGCGGTACAGGAAAAGCACAACCTGAAAAAATCAAGTGGCAAAAAGAGGCTATGCACGGATTTGAACAGAGCATCTCTCTTGATTTACCACCAATGTCAACAATCTATCTTAAAAAGACAAGATAGTGAAATCATAAATTAACCTATAAATAGGAGGAATAAATATGGCTAGAAAACAGGAATGTATTGCAATGCTTCTTGCAGGCGGTCAGGGAAGCCGTCTTGGAATTCTTACAAAGAACATTGCTAAACCTGCCGTACCATACGGTGGAAAATACAGAATTATCGACTTCCCACTTTCAAACTGTGTAAACTCAGGTATTTCAACTGTCGGTGTTTTAACACAGTATCAGCCTCTTGAACTTAACGATTACATCGGCAATGGTCAGGCTTGGGACTTGGACCGTGCAAACGGTGGTGTACATATTCTTTCACCTTATCAGCAGATTAAGGGTACAGAATGGTACAAGGGTACAGCAAACGCTATTTATCAGAATATCAATTTCATCGACCGTTATGACCCTGAATATGTTGTTATCCTTTCAGGTGACCATATCTATAAGATGGACTATAACAAGATGCTCGAATATCATAAGGAAAAGGGTGCATCCTGTACAATCGCAATGCTTGAAGTTTCTTGGGAAGAAGCAAGCCGTTTCGGTCTTATGATTCTCAATGATGACAACTCAATCAGCGAATTTGAAGAAAAACCAAAGAATCCAAGAAGTAACAAGGCATCAATGGGTGTTTACGTGTTTACTTGGAGCAAACTTCGTCAGTACCTTATTGATGACGAGGCTGACCCAGACTCTTCCAACGACTTCGGTAAAAACGTTATTCCAAAGATGCACGCAGACGGTGAACCAATGTATGCATATCTTTTCGACGGATACTGGAAAGACGTTGGTACAATCGACAGCCTTTGGGAAGCAAACCTTGACTTGCTTAACCCAAAAGTTGACCTTGATTTGTCAGATACAAGTTGGAAAATCTATGCAAAAACTCCTGTTAGTCCTCCTCATTACATTTCTGCAAATGCTACTGTTAAGAATTCAATGGTTTCAGAAGGCTCAAGAGTTTTCGGTGATGTTGATTACTCAATTCTTTTCAACAATGTTACTGTTGAAGAGGGTGCAACTGTTAAATATTCAATCGTAATGCCAGGTACAGTTATTAAAAAGGGTGCAGTTGTTCAGTATTCAATCGTTGCAGAAGATGCAGTTATTGAAGCAGGTGCAGTTGTAGGTGCAAGTCCTGAGGACTGTACAAACCGTGACGACTGGGGCGTTGCAGTTGTTGGTGCAGGTGTTACTATCGGCGAAGGAAAAGCTGTAGCACCAAAAGCACAGGTTAGTGAAGATGTTGTAAAGGAGGCTGAATAAGATGACAGGTAAGAATATAGTTGGCATTATTTTCTCAAATGCTTATGATGAATGTATCAGTGAGCTTACAGGTATCCGTACAATGGGCTCTGTTCCATTTGCTTGTCGTTACCGTCTTATTGACTTTGCACTTTCAAATATGGTGAACAGTGGTATCGAAAAAGTCGGTGTTCTCACAAAGAGTAACTATCAGTCACTTATGGACCATGTGGGTACAGGTAAGCCTTGGGACTTATCCCGTAAAAATGACGGTCTTTTCATTCTTCCTCCATTCTCAACAAACGAAACAGGCGGAAACCGTGACAAACTTGCATCATTAAAGGGTATTGCAGGATTTATCAGCCGTTCAGACGAGGAATACGTTCTTCTCTCTGACTGTAATGTTGTTCATAATCTTGATATTGAAGCACTTATGGATTACCACACAGCAAAAAATGCTGATATGACAATCGTTTACAAAAACGGCAAAATTCCTGCTCTTAAAGATGTTATTGTTCTTGATATGAATGATGATGGAAAGGCAGAAAAGGTTACAATTTCTCCTGTAACAGACGGAAATGTAAACTTCTCACTCAATGTGATTCTTATGAAAAAGGCTCTTCTTGAAAGACTCATTCACGAAGCAATCAGCCTTAATTATAAGGATTTTGAAACAGACCTTATTCAGGGTAATGTGGATAAGCTTAATATCTATGGCTATGAAGAAAAAGGCTATTCAGCGGTTATCGAGTCATTACAGAGCTATTACAACATCAATATGGAGCTTCTTAACCCTGATAATTGTGATGACCTTTTCAATGCAGACAGACCTGTTTATACAAAGGTTCGTGACGATATGCCTGCAATTTACAGCCTTGGCTCAAATGTTAAAAATTCACTTGTTGCTGACGGATGTATTATCGAAGGTACAGTTGAAAACTCAATTCTTTTCAGAGGTGTTCGAGTTGAAAAGGGCGCAGTTGTTAAGAATTCAATTGTTATGCAGGACGGCTTTGTTGCACAGAATGCAAAGCTTAACTGCGTAGTAGTTGACAAGAGCGTTGTTATTACACCAAATAAGACACTCTCAGGAGCAGAAAATTATCCAGTATATATTGGTAAGGAAATAGTGATATAATTTAGGCTCCACCCTTGAGGGGGAGCTGTCTGCGAAGCAGACTGAGGGGGGAAACAATGACAATCACAGAAAAAGCAAAGAATTTGCGAAAAAACGCAACTCCTTGGGAAAATAAACTGTGGTATGAGTTTTTTAAGCAATACCCCATCAAGTTTCGCAGACAACAGCCTATCGGTCAATATATAGTTGATTTTTATTGTTCTAAAGCAAAAATTATAGTCGAGGCAGACGGTGGCGGTCATTTTTATGATGACAAGATAGAATACGATAAAGAAAGAGATATGTTTTTGCAGAGCAAGGGATATACTGTTTTGCATTTTACAAATCTCGAAATAGATAAAAATTTTTATGAGGTCTGTTCTGTAATAGACAGAGAGGTGAATAAACGAATTTAGCCCCTCAGTCTCGTTGCACTCGACAGCTCCCCATCAAGTGGGGAGCCAAAAATCATTTCGAAAGGAAAAATATATGAAAGTTTTATACGTTTCAAGTGACGCGCTTCCATTTAAATCAAGTGGTGGTCTTGGTGATGTGGCAGGTAGTCTTCCACAGGCACTTCGCAAAAGACTTATCGGTGCAAGAGTTGTAATGCCTCTTTATGACACAATCAGTCAGGAACTTAAAGATACAATGAAATTTGTAACAAGCATTTCAGTTCCTGTTGCATGGAGAAGACAGTACTGTGGCATTTTTGAAGCAAAAGCAGGTGGAGTAATCTACTATCTTCTCGACAATCAGTATTATTTCAAGCGTGATGGTCTTTATGGCTATTATGACGATGCAGAAAGATTCGCATTCTTTGCTCGTGCAGTTCTTGAAATTATCCCACATATCGGATTTAAGCCTGATATCATCCATTGTAACGACTGGCAGTCAGCATTGACTCCTGTTTATTACAACACACTTTATGCTACAAGACCAGGATATGAAAACATCAAGACAGTTTTCACAATCCACAACATTCAGTATCAGGGAACATACGGAATGGACCTTCTTGGTGATGTTGTCGGTCTTCCTGAAAGTGCAGCATCACTTCTTGAATATGATGGTGACTGCAACTTTATGAAAGGCGCTATTGAATGTGCTGACAGAGTTACAACAGTCAGCCCATCATACGCTAACGAAATTCTTGACCCATGGTATTCACATGGTCTTGACCCAATTCTTAATCAGCGTTCATGGAAACTTTCAGGTATCTTAAACGGTATCGACACAATTCTTTATAACCCTGAAACTGACAAGGATATTGAGGTTAATTACACAGCAGAGGATTTTGAAGATAAAAAGAAAATCAACAAGGCTAAGTTACAGGAATATTTCTCACTTCCTGTACGAGAAGATGTGCCAATGATTGGTATGGTTACACGTCTTGTTGGACACAAAGGTCTTGACCTTGTTAAGGCTGTTTTGGAAGAATTACTTGCAACAACTGATGTTCAGTTTGTTGTACTCGGTTCAGGTGAATGGCAGTACGAAAGCTTCTTTAAAGAAATGGCTGACAAATATCCTGACAAAATGGGACTTAAAATCGGCTTTATCCCATCACTTTCAAAGAAGATTTATGCAGGTTGTGACTTGTTCTTAATGCCATCAAAGAGTGAGCCTTGTGGTCTTTCACAGATGATTTCACTTCGTTATGGTACAGTACCTATCGTTCGTGAAACAGGTGGACTGCGTGACAGCATCAAGGATTCAGGTGACAACGAAGGCAACGGATTCACATTCTCAACATACAATGCACACGATATGCTTTATACAATCAGACGAGCAATCGAGGGCTACAGCAATAAGGAAGGCTGGAATATTCTCGTTAAACGAGCAATGGAATGTGACAACAGCTGGGGTAAATCAGCAAACGAATATATTCGTCTTTATAAAGAAATTCTTAAAGGATAAAAAAATAAGGCTACCGTCAGGTAGCCCTTATTT
>JAZOWH010000234.1:0-7172 GCA_045659165.1 Candidatus Fimenecus sp.
GTACCGAAGTGGCGCATACGCTTTTTACCTTCCTTCTGTTTTTCAAGCAATTTCTTTTTACGAGTAATGTCACCGCCGTAACACTTAGCAAGAACGTCTTTTCTCATAGCCTTAACTGTTTCACGAGCAATAACCTTACCACCGATAGCCATCTGAATTGGAATTTCAAACATCTGGCGTGGAATATTGTCTTTAAGCTTTTCTGCAATTCTACGAGCTTTTGCATATGCCTTTTCAGAGTGAATCATAAATGAAAGAGCATCGATAATATCACCGTTAAGAAGAACATCAAGTTTAATAATGCTTGAACGCTGATAGTCACTCATTTCATAGTCAAATGATGCATAACCACGAGTGCGTGATTTAAGTACGTCGAAAAAGTCATAAATGATTTCGTTAAGTGGCAATACATAGTGCAAGTCAACTCGGTCACTTGCAAGGTGAGTAGTGTTCATATAAACACCACGTCTGTCCTGACAAAGATTCATAATTGCACCGATATATTCAGGTGGAGCATAAATGTGTGCTTCAACCGTTGGCTCTTCGCAGTAATCGATGTTTGCAGGGTCAGGATAGTTACTTGGGTTGTCGATTTCAATAACATCACCATTTGTAAGGTGAACTCTGTAAATAACACTTGGAATTGTTGTTACAAGGTCTAGGTTGTATTCTCTTTCAAGTCTTTCCTGAATGATTTCAAGGTGTAAAAGTCCCAAGAAACCACAACGGAAACCGAAGCCGAGAGCACCTGATGTTTCAGGCTCAAATGAAAGCGCAGCATCGTTTAACTGCAATTTTTCAAGTGCTTCACGAAGATTTTCATAGTCAGCACCGTCAGCAGGATAAACACCACAGAAAACCATAGGGTTAACTTTTCTGTAACCTGCCAATGGTTCACTTGCAGGGTTCTCAGCAGTTGTAACGGTGTCACCAACTCGTGCATCACTAACAGTTTTGATTGATGCAGTAATATAACCAACTTCACCTGATGTGAGTTCTTTCTGTGGCTCCATAGCGTTTGGTCGCATATAACCAACTTCAACAACATTGAACTCAGCACCTGTTGCCATCATTCGCATTGTGTCACCTGGCTTGATTTTACCGTCCATAATACGGACATAAACGATAACACCTTTGTAGCTGTCATAAACTGAGTCAAAAACAAGAGCGCGAAGAGGCTGCTCATCACGATTTTCAGGTGGTGGAACAAGAGAAACAATACTTTCAAGCACCTGTTCAATGTTCTGACCTGTTTTTGCAGAAACTCTTGGAGCTTCGTCACAAGGAAGACCGATAACTTCTTCAACTTCGTTTGCTACTCTGTCAGGGTCGGCAGCAGGTAAGTCAATCTTGTTGATTACAGGAACTAATTCAAGGTCGTGGTCAAGTGCTAAATATGTATTAGCAAGTGTCTGTGCTTCAACACCTTGAGAAGCGTCGATAATAAGCACAGCACCTTCACAAGCAGCAAGTGAACGAGAAACCTCATAGTTAAAGTCAACGTGACCTGGAGTGTCAATAAGGTTGAGCTCGTATGTTTCACCGTCTTTTGCCTTATAGTCAAGCTTAACAGCATGAGCTTTGATTGTGATACCACGTTCACGCTCCAAATCCATGTTATCAAGCAACTGTTCTGTCATATCACGCTTTGCGACAGTTTCAGTAACCTCTAAAAGTCTGTCAGCAAGAGTACTCTTACCGTGGTCGATATGAGCGATAATTGAAAAATTTCGGATGTTATCTTTCTTAGCCATATATTACCTCATAAATCCTTCGCCGATAATCTGCTTTGCCTGTGTAATAATAAAAAAAGCATTTTCATCGGCAGATTTTATTTTTTTAATAATTTTTTGTATCTGGTTATCATAGCAAGCACAAAGTAAAACCTTGTTATCGTTGCCTGAATAACCACCCTGACCTTTAAGCACCGTAACACCACGATGAAGGTCATTTATAATTATGTGACGGATTTCGTCACTTTTTTCTGAAAAAATCATAATCATTGCACCGCGACTCATTCCAAAAACAACATAATCCAGCACCTGTGCACTCACAAAAATTGTGACAGCAGCATAAAGTACTGATTCAGCGTTGCCATAGACAAAACCACCAGCAATAACAACGATTGCATCAAGTAAAAAAATTGATTTACCAAGTGTGATGTGGGGGAACTTCAGTTTGATAAGCCTTGCGATTATGTCAACTCCACCTGTTGTGGCATTTCTAAGAAATATCATACCCAAGGAAAGACCTGAAAGTAAGCCACCGAAGATTGATGAAATCAATAAATCATTTTCATAAACAGGTAAAACAGTTCCCATATTGATGATTACAGATGAAATTCCGATTACCCAGAATGTTCGTAATACAAAAAGCACACCTAATTTTTTTAATGCTATTATTAAAAGGGGAACATTGATTATGAAAATTGCAGTTCCAATAGGGATTTCATACAGATAGTTGAGAATTGTGGCAATACCCGTTATTCCACCATTAAGTATGTTGTTTTTTGCCATAAAGCAGTTAATCCCAAGGGAAAATATTGCGCTTGCCGAAACAAAAACGGCTGTGTCAATAAGAAAATCTTTTACGCTATACTGAAGTTTTTTCAGACTCATCAACCTCGATTGCTTTAATAACCTCATTAAGCAATTGGTTTAGTCGTCCTGTTTCACCTTTAAGATACAAATATCCCACAAGTGCTTCAAAGCCCGTTGCGTAATGATAGTCACAACCACTCTGGTTTTTTGGAGTGTGAGAAGTATGAGCGTTTCTGCCACGCTTAAAAACTTCTGTTTCCTTTTCGGTGAGAATAGGAAGAATAGCACGCATACCTTTGCTTTGTGCCTCAGCCTTTACCCAATTAACCGAGAGTTTATGTAACTTGCCAACGGGACGGTTGGCGTCACAGACAAGCATTTCACGAACAAAAAGTGAGAAAACTGCATCACCTGTGAAAGCGAGTGTAAGTGGACTTAATGTATCCACCTTAATATCTTTATCGTATAATCTCATATATTTTTATGGAACATAGTCAAACTCTAAATCATAGATGCTGACTGTGTCACCCTCCTGAATACCTTTATCAATAAGTGCTTGGATAACTCCACGCTCCTGAATAACTCTCTGGAAATACTGAAGTGATTCATAGTCATCAAGGTCAGTCTTGCAAAGAATTCTGTAAATCCAGTCAGCCTCAACGATATAAACACCGTCTTCAACTGTAACTGTGAAGCCATCCTTACTCTTTTTAGCAATAACTTCCATTGGAATTTCTTCAGTTTCATATTTCTTCACAGGAGGAAGAGTATCAAGTTTTCTTGCAACAGCATTGATAAGTTCCTGTGTACCATGCTTGATAGGTGCTACTATTTCATAGTATTCGTAGCCCTTGTCCTCAATATTCTTCTTGAATTCTTCAAGCTGTTCATCTTCTGCAAGGTCAATTTTATTACCTGCAACAATCTGTGGGCACTTTGCAAGTTCAGGGTTGAACTTTTCAAGCTCTGCATTGATTGCTTCAAAGTCCTCAATAGGATTTCTGCCTTCACTACCTGCAACGTCAACAATGTGAACAAGCATTCTGCAACGCTCAACATGACGAAGAAATTCATGACCAAGACCGATGCCCTCTGCAGCGCCTTCAATAAGTCCAGGAATATCTGCCATAACAAAACTCTTTTCAGGTCCCATTGAAACAACGCCAAGAACAGGAATAATTGTTGTGAAGTGATAGTCACCAACGATAGGCTTTGCCTGACTTACAACAGAAATAAGTGATGATTTACCAACATTTGGAAAGCCTAAAAGTCCAACGTCTGCAATAAGTTTAAGCTCAAGGCTTACTTCCCATTCTTCACCTGGAGCACCATTTTTAGCAAATTTAGGAGTCTGACGAGTTGATGTTGCAAAGTGTGAGTTACCCCAACCACCACGGCCACCTTTTGCGCCGATAAACTGGTCGTCAGTTGACATATCAGCCATAATAACGCCACTTTCAACTTCACGGATAACAGTACCACGAGGGACTTTGATGATTAAGTCTTTACCTTTTCTGCCCGTGCATCTGCTTCCGCCACCATCAGCACCATTTTCAGCCTTGTACTTTCTTTTGTAGCGGAAATCGGCAAGTGTTGAAAGGTTGTCATCAACCTGAAAAACAATGTTACCACCTTTACCGCCGTCACCACCGACAGGGCCACCTGCATTAATATATTTTTCTCTGTGGAATGCTACAGCACCATTACCACCGTCACCGGCCTTAATTTTAATTTTAGCAATATCTACAAACATAATTTTACCTCAATTTGCATACAATTATATATAAATATCCATTATCCTTAATATTCTACACTATTTTTTAAAAATAATAAATAGGAAAATCAACATTTTTCAAAAATATTTTGTTCGTTTCCAGCCGAACAAAAAGGAAAAATTATCTTTATTTTTAAAAATTCAATAATTTTGCACTGAAAATCGCATATAATGTGCATAAATGTATTGACAACCACAATATATTGTGTTAAAATTCAAATACAGACAGAATAAATAGAAAAAATTGGTAAATAAAGTGCAAACAATGTCCGTAAAAACGGACTGAAAATATAAAAATATTCGAACATTTGTATTGACTTTTGTAAAAAAATGTCTATAATATGACTTGTAAAGAACATTTGTTCCAATTTGTTCGGTAGCGAACATTCAATTGAAATATCGGAGGTTGATTTTATGACAACAACATTTGCAATCACAACTTTAATAGAATTAGCAGTAGCAATCCTTCTCGTTTACGGTTTTATGCATGAGGACAAGATGGTTGCCTTTGAACAGTCAGTTAAAAGAATCGTAATCGGCAATATCCGTCGTGCAATCCGTATCAGAAACCACAAAAAAGCTGTGGCAAAAGGTGAACATCTTCACTTGTATTCATCAAACACAACTGTTAAGAATACAAATTCAACAGTAGCATAATTAAGACATCTTTCATGTAAATTTTTACATACTCCTTTCTCTCACACAAAGGAAAATCCCCAGGGTAATTTCACCTTGGGGATTTTTCTGTAATTATTCAGCTGTGTATTCTCTTACTCTTAATGGAATCTGAATTTCTTCGCAGAGTTTTTTGCAATCTTCAATATCTTCTTTGCTGATTACATCAACAACTGTGAGTTTAACTGGTGTGCCTAATTCCTTACATTCCTTTGCGAATTTAAGCATTGCATCAAATGATTTTTCACCGAATGAAGGACGAGTTACCTCGTTGTATTTTTCTGCAGTTGGTGCATTAAGACTGATTGAAACAGAGTCAACAACATCGCAGATTTCTTTTGCAGTTTCTCTCTTGTTAATAAGGTCAGAAAGTCCGTTTGTATTAAGTCGGATATTGATTCCTTTGCTCTTTAAGTGCTTACAAGCCTCAAGCATATTGTCCAATGCACAGGTAGGTTCACCATATCCACAGATGATTATTGAGTTGTTATATTTTGTGAAATCGAATTTATCAATTTCATCCTTGATTTCGTCGATTGTTGGGTTGTGGTCAAACCAGAGAGTTGTGGCTTCTCCAACCGAGTCGCCATTGTTGCGGATACAGAAAGTGCATCTGCAAGGGCAAGCGTTTGTAATGTTTAAGTAAGCCTGATTGCCGCAAGTATAAACTATGTCAGTCATTTTTAAACTCCTTTAGAGATTTTAGATTTAAGATTTATTTTGTCAGTTGCTTTTGCAAGAATCACGAATATAATCGAGCTTGCAACAGCCTGAATTGTGTTACCGATTAGTGAAAGTGTTGCTGATTCAACAGAATAAAGGAAACATTCAGCAACAAAGTAACCTGCGATTGTAATAATTCCCGAAACGATGGTCGTTAAGACTGTCTGTTTGGATAAAATTTTGTTTTTGCAAACAAGTGCAAAGGGGATTGCATTCAGCATTTTAATAATCATTGTGGGAATTGACCATATTGCAAAGCCTGAAAGAATATCGGCAAGTCCACCACCCAATGCACCTGCAATAATGCAGTAGGGGAATGGCAAAATACAAGCAGAGAGATAAACAAAACTGTCACCTAAATGAATATACCCTTCACCAAGTCCTGTGGAAAATTTTATAACACTCGTTGCAAGTAATATGATTGCTGTAAAAACCCCAGTATTTGTAATTTTTAAAAGAGATTTTTTATTTCGCATTTATAAGCATCTCCAAATGCTCTTGAAAATTCACTCCACTAGGCTCGTAATCGAGCTTTGTTGGAGTGCTTTTTATTGAATTGTATATGAAATCTGTTGCAAGTTTCACGGATTCCAGAACACTGAGTCCTTTTGTAATTCCACCACAGACAATACTTGAAAAAATGTCGCCTGTACCAGAAAAACTGCCGTTCAGATACGTTGATTTTACAAGGTTTACAGAATCTTTTTCAACAATTATGTTGCAGATTTCTTCACCTGATTTTACACCTGTAATAATGACAGTTTTTGTTGTTCCATTGAGTAGTACAGATGTGATTTCTACGATATTTTCAATGCTATTTGCCTTGCTTATTTCATTGTAATCTGCCCCACAGAGAATGCACAATTCCGTAAGATTTGGTGCCATGATATTTGCTTTTTTAGTGAGCATTTTCACTTTTTCGCAAAGACTCTCGTCATATGTATCATAAAGCACACCATCGTCAGCCATAACAGGGTCAACAAAAACAAGGGAATTTTTGCCGAAATGGTCAATAAAATCAAGGATGATGTCAACCTGTTTTTTGCTGCCTAAATATCCTGTTAAAATAGAATCGAAACTCGCATTCTGTTTTTTCCAAACATCGATATATGGAGTTAAATGCTCAGTGAAATCAACACTATAAAAATCATCATATCCCGTCTGATTTGAAAGGATTGCAGTAGGTATGGGATTACATTCAATTCCCATAGCAGAAAGTATTGGAAGTGACACTGCGAGAGAACATTTTCCAAAACCGGAAATATCATTTATTACTGCTATTTTTTTCAATGATGTCACCTCTTGCATTTTTATTTTATCGGATATATAATAATACAAAAGTGTCTTTAATAAAATGCACAAAATTAACAATTTTTAAGGGGACAGTTATAATGGGAAACCGAAAATTGTATATGCAGATTTATGATTATTACAAAGAACTTATAGAGAGTGGAAAAATG
>JAZOWH010000235.1:0-3506 GCA_045659165.1 Candidatus Fimenecus sp.
AAATCTTACTGTTGAACAGCAAGAATACATTTTTGACCAGGTTCCACTTTATGATTATGTAGATATCGCAGGTTCTGACCATCTTTATTTCTTGTCTTATGTTCACACAGGAAACATCATTGATACTGCAAATGACCTTTACGACCTTATTCAGATTGCAAAGAAAGAAACAGGTCACGATAAGGTAAATCTTGTACCAATCAGTCAGGGTGGCTCTATTGTAAATGCACTTATGCAATTATATATTGATAAAGGAGAGGAATATGCAGACGATGTAAACAGAGTCTGTTATGTTGTTCCTGCTGCTGATGGTGCTTGTATCCTTGGTGATATTTATCGTTACGGATTTATTGACGACCCAGAAGCACTTTATGGTTATATGATTCCATCTCTTCTTGAAGAAGAAAGTGAATATCTTGCATATATTATCAACATTGTTCTTCGTTTATTCCCTGAAGCTGACCTTAATAATATTCTTGATACGGCTGTTCATACACTTGTTGAAGATTATTTTGAATATTCAACATGTCTTTGGGGACTTATTCCGTCCTATGATTATCCATCATGCAGAGAAATGTATTTAAGTGACCCTGAAGATATTCATATCCGTGAACAGACAGACTGGTACTATAACGCACAGGTTAACTCAAGAAAATACATTCTTGATGCACAGTCAAAGGGTGTTGAAATTTTTGATATATGTGATTACAACTATGTTGAGTATAAGATTTTTGATAATTGGGATAATGTAAACAGCGATGGCATTATTCACACTGATTCCGAATCCTTTGGTGCTACTTCTGTTGCAGTAGATGTATCACTTCCTGTTGATTATGTTCAGGCAAACACGTATTGTACTGACCCTAAAAATCACAATCACATTGATAAGGGAAGACTTCTTGATGCATCAACAAGCATTCTGTGTGAACGTTCATTCTATTTTGTAAATCAGCCTCACGAAAGCACTGCAAGAAACGATGTCATTATCAGACTTGTTACCAGAATTCTTACTGATTCATCATTTGATAGCATTTATTCAGACCCTGCATTCCCACAATTCAATTATGCACGAAACTCTGTTGACCAAATTGAGTTTTATGAGATATGGAAGAATTATGATACATCAACCTTAGACGAAGCAACGGCAAAGGAATTTGAAGAAGCTTCTGCTGAACTTGGTGCAGCAATCGAAAATACATGTATGCCGACTGAGGAGTTTGATGCTGCAGTAGAAAGATTTGAAAATGTTGTTTACATAATCGAAAATGGTGAACCTAAGACCACAAGTGAAGATGGTATTATGAAGGTCATTACAACAATCCTTCGTATTGCAAATACAATTATGCTTAAACTTTTCGGTGGAAACGGATTTTCAGATATAATACTTAAATAAAAAACCGACACGTCAACGCATTGAAAATGTGGACGTGTACCTTAGAACCTTGTTGTTTCACAAAAAAGAACGGACAGATTTTCTGTCCGTTTTTTATTTCTCTTTCAATTATTTATGCTACTACTTTTTCAAAATGATACATTTCTTTTGCGTTTTCTTCTGTTACATCAATTACTGTCAATGTGCATGATGGGATTAAATCATCAGGATGTGATGCGTTATATCCGCTTATACTACTCAATTGATAATATCTTCCGTTATAAAAGTGACACATATTATTACTATGCACATGACCTATTGAAATAAGTGAAATATATTCGTTGTCTGCTGTCATTTCATCAAACATTTTGTTTTCTGTAATTGTATCAAGCTCATAAACATATGCAGATGGAAATCCTTCATATGCTTCACCTTCGTTAAAAGCAGTTTTAAACGCAGGTGTGTTCATGTGATAAAAAACACTTGTCTTAACTTTTCGGTTTTCAATTTCCTCAAGCAACCAATCAATCTGGCTTTCCTTTATGTAATCGTACTCCCCTATCGCCTTGATTGTTCTTGCATTACTGTCCATAAAGGCAAGTGAATGAACCAATTCACCTTTATATTCAAGGTCAACGAAATACTGCATATCTCCATCAATGTTTTTCTCATTTCCACAGATAAAATTTTCGTATTGCATAAGATACGCAATCAAATCTTCGTTTTCACCGTCAAATTCGCTATCATTGTTACCGGGAATAAAAGTCCACGGAATATTATAACTGTCAACAAGGTCTCCAAAAATCTTTGCTGCACCATATTTATCATAGGCTGAATTAAGGTTAAATCCATCAACCATATCGCCATTGACAACAATAAAATCACAAGGTGTTTTATCGAGAATTACTTTCAAATCAGACATTGTTTTTCTGTCATTTTCACAAGTACCATTATAAAAATGAGTATCGTTAATTTTTAATACTGAAAACTCTCCATCGTCACCCACATCATAAGTGACAAGCTTTTGATTATAGATTTCTTCATAACTGTGAACAAGGTCTTTGGGTCCGTTAAAATTAAAACGATATAAAACATATCCACCGAAAGCTCCGCCACAGATAATTGCAACTGCAAGAATAACTGCAATTACTTTTATTATCTTCCTTTTCATAATATCATCTCCTATAATCATTGTATTTTCTCACATACTATTTCTTATAATATATCGCAAATTGAGATAATTGTCAATATCTCGTTATGTGATAATGTAAAATCGTTTTTGGTGATTATTATGAGATTAAAAGATTTGCGTGAAGATAATGATATTAAGCAAAAGGAACTTGCTGAATATCTTAATATAAGACAGAACACCTATTCACAGTATGAAAATGGAAAACGCGAAATTCCGTTAGACACACTTTGGAAATTGGCTGATTATTATAACACCAGTGTTGATTATATCATTGGCAGAACTGATAATCCAAATAGAATATAAAAATAACCGTACAGAAAACTCTGTACGGTTTTATTTTGCATATATTTGAGTTTCTTTGCTACTCTCAGAATGACACCTAATGTCAAGATTGAATTATTTTTTCGCAAGACAATCTCGCCGAAACGAAGCTGTATCAGGTATACCGCGAGTTGAGAGCGAGGAAGCATTGCGGAAAAAGAATCAATCTTTTACAATTGCAATTGTTTCTACTTCTACAAGAACATCCTTTGGAAGTTGTTTTGCTGCTACACATGAACGTGCAGGTTTACTTGTGAAATATTCAGCATAAATACCATTGAAAACTGCGAAGTCTTCCATATTCTTAAGGAAGCAAGTTGTCTTTACAACATTTTCAAGGTCACTGCCTGATGCTTCGAGAAGATTCTTGATGTTTTCGCAAACCTGTGTTGTCTGTTCTTCAATTGTTACTGCTTCAATTTCACCGTTAACAGGGTTAATTGCAATCTGCCCTGATGTGAAAACAAGATTTCCAACCACCTTTGCTTGTGAATATGGTCCGATTGCAGCAGGTGCTTTATCTGTACTGATTGTTTTAATCATAATTATTTCTCCTTATACTAACTTATATCCCTGTGAAATAAGTTCATTCTTAATAAGTTCAATGTGCTGGAAGTTTCG
>JAZOWH010000236.1:0-2505 GCA_045659165.1 Candidatus Fimenecus sp.
TGTGATGCCCTTGGAATTCAAGAGTTTCCCTGCCACAGAATCGGTAGCGTCACAAAGCCCTAAAAGTATGTGTTCACTGCCGATATATGTGTGGCCTAAATCTTCGGCACATTCCATAGCCTTGTTAAGCGCCATATTCGCCTTTTCACTAAAACCTGTAAAATTGTACATAGTAAATTCTCCTCTCATATTTATTGAATTATCAATTACGAATTACGCATTACGAATTTCGAATTAAAAAAGTGGCAGCTTTTTCAAGCCACCACCATTAAATTACGAATTATGAATTATGCATTGAGCTTTGCTCTGACTTCTGTTGCCCTGACAATATCTCTTTCCTGTGTTGGTAATTTTTGTCCTGCACGGGAATTGATACTTGCTGGTTGCATTGAAATCATCAGTTCGTTGATACACTCAACAGGCACATTGATTTTGCCTGTAACAGAGCCAAGTCGCACAAGAGAAAGGTTTTCCATAAGTTCTTTTGTTGACAAAAGTCTTGCCCATTTAAGAGTACCGTATGCACGGAAAATGGCATCGTCGGTGTTAATGGACTTTAAAAGTTCTTCTCTTGCTGCGCGTTCATTGGCACAGAGTTGTAAAGTGATAGCTTTTAAATTTTTAATTGCAAATTCTTCAGAAATACCAAGGGTAATCTGATTTGAAAGTTGATACATATCCCCTACTGCCTTTGTGCCTTCACCAAAAGCACCACGGAAAGTAAGGCCAAGTTTAGAGATAGTGTTGATGAGTTTGTGAATCTGACCATTCATTGTAAGTGCAGGAAGATGGAGCATAACAGATGCTCGCATACCTGTACCGAGATTTGTAGGACATTGAGTAAGATATCCGATTCGCTCGTCAAAGGCGTAGTTAAGCTTACCACCGATAACATCATCAATTTCGTCAGCAATCTGGTATGCCTCGTCAAGGGCAAATCCTGATTTCATTACCTGTAATCTTATATGGTCCTCTTCGTTGAGCATTATACATATATCTTCATCTTTTGATATCATAAATGCTCTTCCGTTGTCGTCAGATGCGAATTCGGGACTGATAATATGTCTTTCTGCCATAGATGCTGCTTCAAATCGTGCAAGAGTTTTCATCTCCACAAATCTAAGGTTGTATTTATTATCCCTTTCCATAGCATCTTTTATTATATTATTAAGTTCTATTCTGCTTTTAGTATTCAACTTGTTTGGGAAAGGATATTCACCAATATTTCTTGCAAGACGAATTCTTGTGCTTACAACAATGTCACTTTGTTCGCCTGTGCCTAAATACCATCTGTTGCCCATATTATTTTCCCTCCTTTAAATTGTTGATTTGGTCACGCAATTCTGCTGCCTTTTCAAAATTCTGCTCATTTATTGCAGTTTTAAGTTCATTTTCAAGTGTTTCAATATAGTTTTCAGTTGAGTTCACTTCAGTTTTAATTACCGTTGGATTTTTACCCTCGTGACGAGTTTTTCCGTGAATTCTCTGTAATGACGGTAAAAGCTTGTCATAAAATGTAGCATAGCAATCGGCACAACCGATTTTTCCGTTGTTTACAATGTCCTGGAATGTGTTTCCACACTTTTCGCAACGGATTGTTCGTGAACTGAGAGTTGCTGTCTGTGGCTCACCGAAGAATGAACCGAGCAAATCGGTAAATGTGTTCCCAAAACCACCAAATACATCGTTATAGCCAAGTGCCTTTGCACAATCACCACAAAGATGTGCCTCTGCACTTTCACCATTTATAATTTTCTTAACATGAGTTGTAGCCTCATATTTTCCACAATTCTGACATAACATTTCAAATCACTCCTTACATAATATTTAATATCATTTGTTTGAAAATTGATGCACGGATAATGTCACCGTATTCTCTTGGAATATCACGATAAGCATTTCCCGTAAGGGAAGACAAGAATATTTTGACCGTTTTTTCGTCTATAATATCCCTGTCATAAAGATTTTTAAGGTGAGCACGACAAGTGTTTTCATTTAATTGTTGACCGATTGAGTTAATCAGATGCATTTTAAGTGAATTTCTGTCATAACTTGCCCTTGTAATCTTGATGTATCCCCCACCACCACGACGGCTTTCCACAATGTAACCGTGTTCAGGTGTAAATCGGGACGAAATAACATAGTTTATCTGACTTGGTACACAGCCGATTTTTTGCGCCAACTCGTTGCGCTGTATTTCTGTGTAACCATCATTTTCAAGCATCTCCTGAATCATAGATGCAATTATGTTGCTGATGTTCATAGTTTCAACTCCTGTGTATTAGGATAAATTATAATTTATCGGTGTGTTGCCTTCCCCTTGAGGGGAAGGTGCCGAGGGACGAGGCGGATGAGGTGGAAAATGAATTTGCTATGATAATTAACGGTTGCTATCGCAACCTACACATCATCAGTCTGCTTCGCAGACAGCTTCTCCTCAAGGAGAAGCCACTGCTACGCTCCTTCATCAGAGGGAGCCTTAATTACGCATTACGAATTCCGCAT
>JAZOWH010000237.1:0-4415 GCA_045659165.1 Candidatus Fimenecus sp.
CAATACATAATGGTAGGGCGGGGTCAAGACCCCGCCGTTACTGTAAAGGAATGATTATTAATATGTCTATTGAAAAAGGCAGAGAGTATTTCCGTCAATTCGATATGGAAGACAGAGTACAAGAGTTTGAGGTTTCAAGTGCAACTGTTGAACTTGCAGCACAGGCTTTAGGCGTTGAGGGTGCAAGAATTGCGAAAACTCTTTCATTTATGGTGGGTGAACAACCAATTCTCATACTTATGGCAGGAGATGTAAAGGTTGATAACTCAAAATATAAGGCACAGTTCCATACAAAGGCAAAAATGATGTCACCTGAACAGCTTGAAGAGTATGTTGGCCATCAGATTGGTGGCGTGTGTCCTTTTGGTATTAAAGACGGTGTCGAAGTTTACCTTGATGAGTCAATGAAACGATTCGAAACTGTTTTCCCTGCAGTAGGTGGCAGTAACAGTGCAATTGAACTCACAATTCCTGAATTAGAAAAATACTCAAACTATAAAGAATGGGTAGAAGTTTCAAAACCAATTGAATAATTAAATGGGCGGATGGTAAACATCCGCCTTTACTTTTGTGTATCTTCAATAAGTAAACCGTTAATTATTTTTCATATTCATCAATAGAAAAACCGATAAAAAAAGATTATAATTATAATGTATAATTCCAACTTGTAATTGGGAGTGAGAAATTTGTACGGACTTATAGAACATACAGATGAAATAAATCGACTTTTAGCACGATACGGTGTAAAATTTGGTATTTACAAAAACAATGTATTCAATGAACGTCTTTTTCCCTTTGATGCAGTGCCTCGCATAATTTCAAAAGATGAATTTGACTATCTTGAAAGAGGTCTTAAACAACGAGTAAAGGCATTGAATATTTTCTTGAAGGATATCTATACTAAAAAACAGATTATTAAGGATAAGATTATTCCTGAAGAATTTGTTTATGGTGCAGCAGGGTATATGATGGAATGCGAGGGTGCAGTGCCACCAAAAGACGTTTTTGCTCACATTTCAGGTATCGACCTTGTTCAGGGTAACGATATGCGCTGGTATGTGCTTGAAGACAATCTCCGTGTGCCGTCAGGTGCTTCGTATCCTATGATTGCTCGTGAACTTTGTCGTAGAGCAAGTCCCGATACTTTCCGTGCTAATACCGTTGTGGATAATCGTAATTATGGTGATTTGCTTCGTAATGCTCTTGATTATGTTAACACCGGTGGCATAAATGTTGTGCTTACACCAGGTCGATTTAACTCTGCATTTTTTGAGCATTCATATCTTGCAGAAAAAACAGGCGCAGTTTTCGCAATGCCACAGGATTTGTTTGTTGAGGGTAATGTTCTTTATTACAGCGAGTATTCAGGCAGCAAAAAGAGAGTTGGTGCAGTTTATCGCAGAATAAATGACGATTTTATGGACCCTATGACTTTCCGTGCTGATTCACTTCTTGGTGTGCCTCATATTATGGATGCTTACAGAGCAGGTAATGTGGCACTTGTCAACGCACCTGGTAACAGCGTTGCTGATGACAAGGGAATTTACTATTATGTTCCTGCTATGATTAAATATTATTTAGGTGAAGAGCCTATTCTTTCAAATGCGCCGACATATTTACCATTCTATCCTGACGATATGAAATATGTTCTTGATAATATTCAGAAACTTGTTATCAAGGATGTTGCAGAATCAGGTGGCTATGGTGTTGTTTTCGGTAGTGAGTTATCTTTGGAAAAAATTTATGAATTAAAGAAACTTATACAGAAAGAACCACGAAGATTCATAGCACAGGAAGTTATTCAGTTCAATGACCTTAAAGTTGTTGAAAATGGTGCTTGGACAGAGCGAAAAGCAGACTTGCGTGCCTTTGTTCTTACAGGTGAAGAGCCTGTTGTATGGAAAAGCGGACTTACTCGTTTTTCAAAAGATGCGAATTCATTTGTAGTTAATTCTTCACAGGGAGGAGGCTTTAAAGACACATGGGTGTTATCTCGATAAAATCAAGTGATAATCTTTTTTGGCTTGGTCGATATGTTGAACGAGTTTTCACTACTCTTAAAGCTTTCACCGAGTGTTATGACATTATGATAGATGTGAATGATGAAGAGTATATCAATTTCTGTCGCAGACTTGGAATTGCGAATAACTACTCTTGCCGTCAGGAATTCATAAGTTCATTCCTTTTTGATTCAAATGACCCTGCGTCAATTTATTCAAGCCTTCTTCATGCTTATGACAATGCTGTTGAAATGCGAAATTTAATCAGCTCAGAAACACTTGCATATCTTCAGCTGGCAGTAGATATTATGGAAAAAAGCAGTAGCAGTAATGCACCACTTCTTAAGGTGCAGGAGGTTACTGACTGGATTTTCGCATTCTGGGGCAGTGCTGATGATAATATTGAAGCAGAGATTTCAAGAAATATTTTAAAGTTTGGCAGAAGTATTGAAAGACTTGATTTATACACAAGACTTGATTATCCTATTGAAATGTTGAGAAAAGAATTCTCAATTATGCTCAACAGACTTTATAAGGTGGGAATCGACTTTAATTCGTATTCAATCGAAAGACTTTCAAGAATGATTCTTGAAGAAGAGGATTATGCACCTTACAGAATTTCAATTCAGAACGAATTGTCACAATTATTTATTACAGGAGTGATATAAAATGGCAGTATTGGATTTTACATATAATATGTCAATCAAGTTTTCTCTTCCTGTGGTAAAGCATTGTTATACTCTTCGTTGTATCCCTCTTGAATGTGAAAATCAGCATATTGAAGATATTAAAGTGACAGTTTTTCCTGAAAATGAACTGACATATTCGAGTGACGGATTCGGCAATATTCTTGTTACAGACAGAATTGTGACAATGCATAACGAATTCACGGTAGATGTTTCGGGTACAGTAACAACAGGGGCACATATAACTCCTGAAACAGATTTGAACCCTGTTTACAGATATCCAACTCACTTTACAAGATGTGGTGCAGAGCTTGACAGAATGTTTGACCGTATTCAGATTGGTATTTCTGACGATGCAGTTGATACAGCTCTCAAATTCACAAGGGCAATTCGTGCAAATATTGTTTATAAATCAGGCTCAACAAGCGTTATAACAACAGCAGAAGAATCACTTTTAAAGGGTGCAGGTGTTTGTCAGGATTACTCTCATATTTTGTTGGCTCTTTTGCGAAAAGCAGGAATTCCTGCTCGTTATGTTGTTGGTATGATGGTCGGCGAAGGTGAAACTCACGCTTGGGTGGAAGTTTATCACAATGGCAGTTGGCACGGTGTTGACCCTACAAATAACAGACTTGCTGACGAAAATTATATTATTATCAGTCGTGGCAGAGATTTTGCCGACTGTGGCATCAACCGTGGTCTTCTTACCGGTGGTGGTATGCAGACACAAACAGTAGGATTAAAGGTAACTAAAAGGTAATTTTTTATGGACATCGGTTTATCATCAGCTTGTTTTTATCCTCTCGAAACAGAAAAATCTATTGTTCGGGCAGGGGAAACAGGCGTAAAAACAATTGAAATATTTATGAATGCCGATTCGGAATTTGAACCTGCATTTGTAAAGAATATGGCAGATATCTGCAAATCTTATGGTATGAAGGTTTCTTCTGTTCATACTATGGGTTCATTTACCGAGTCATATCATCTTTTCAGTTCATATAAAAGACGATTTTTTGAGGCGAAAGATACTTCGTTCAAGCGTCATTTTGATGTTATGCATACTCTTGGTGCGAAACATTTAGTGCTTCACGGAATCAAAAAACCAGGTAGTATTTCTGATGAAGAGTATTATGACCGATTTGGTGAACTGACTTTGATGGGGAAAACAGAAGGTCTTTTGGTGTGTCAGGAAAATGTTGTGCATTATCGCAGTGAAAACCCTGATTTTCTTCTTCGTATGGGTGAATATATCGGTGAAGACTTCAATATGGTTTTCGATATAAAACAGTCCATAAGGACAGGAATAAACCCTTATGAGTTTGCAGAAAAACTTCATAAGTACATCCGTCATATTCATATTAGCGACCACAATGATGAATTTGACTGCCTTGTGCCTTGCAAAAATGGTGTTTTTGATTTTAAAAAGTTTTTCAATATGATGAAATCTTTCGGTTATAGCGGAGATTTTATCGTTGAATTGTATGAAAACGGCTTCCAAAACGATAAAGAACTGACTTTTGCAGTAAATGAACTTAAAAAAATGCTGTAAACCCTTTACATTGTGCTTCTATATGTGATAAAATACCATATATAGAAAATTTTGGGAGTGTTCTTTATGAAATGTCCTTTTTGCGGTTTTGAAGAAAGTAAGGTAATTGATTCACGTCCTACTGATGAGGGTGAAAAAATCCGTCGTAGACGTGAGTGTATCAAGTGTACAAAAAGATTT
>JAZOWH010000238.1:0-6726 GCA_045659165.1 Candidatus Fimenecus sp.
AAACAAAAAAGCCGACGGAAAATTCCATCGGCTTAATTTTTTATTAGTCGTTTGTGTAAGGCATGAGAGCGATCTGACGAGCTCTTTTGATAGCTGTTGTAAGCTCTCTCTGGTGATATGCACAAGTACCTGTTACACGGCGAGGAAGGATCTTCGCTCTGTCTGATGTGTAACGACGAAGCTTTGCTGTATCTTTATAGTCAATCTTTTCGATTTTTTCTACACAAAATGCACAAACTTTTTTACGACCTTTTCTGTTAGGTCTTGCATTCTTATCGTATGCCATTATAGTTTCCTCCTAATTAGAATGGGAGTCCCTCGTCATCATCTGAGCCGAATGGGAATCCTGTGTTGTCATCGGGTAAAACTGAGAAACTGCCTGCATCTGCACTCTGGTAAGAAACAGCTGGTGCTGAATCCTGTCTTGGTGCGCCGAAGCTATTGCCACCTTCACTCTTGCTACCACAGAAAGATACATTATCAGCAACAACGTCATAAGCTGTACGTTTGTTTCCGTTCTTATCTTCATAGTTACGAACCTGAAGTGAACCCTGAACAGCAATCATTTGTCCCTTTTTGAAAAATCTTGTGACAAAATCCGCTGTACCACGCCATGCTACAACACTGATAAAGTCTGTCTGTCTTTCGTCACCACTTTTGTAGTTACGGTCAACAGCAACTGTGAATGAAGTAACAGATAATCCGTTAGCTGTTGTACGAAGCTCGGGATCTGCAGTAAGTCTGCCCATAATAATTACGCTGTTTAACATAAAATTATCCTCCGATTACTTCTTAACAATTAATGTACGAAGTACACCGTCTGTGATCTTAGCAACACGGTCAAGCTCTGCTGGGAAACCTGCTTCTGCTTCATAGTTGAAGAGAACATAGTAACCTTCAGCCTCGTCATCGATAAGGTAAGCAAGTCTTCTCTTACCCCACTCATCAACGCTTTCAAGAGTGCCGTTTGATTCCATAAGAGCCTTGAATTTTTCCATAAGCTCTTTTGCAGCTTCCTCACCCTTCTTAAGTGAGTAAACCATAATTGTCTCATACTTTGACATTCTTTACACCTCCTTATGGACTTTGTCCCCCGAACTCTCCTCGGGAGAAAGGATTATAAACAATTAAAATTGTTCATAGCAAATATGAATTTTATCAAAAAAAGGCTTGTTTGTCAAGCCTTTTCTTCATTTATTTTTCTTTTCTTTCTGACAATGATTTTTTCCTGAAACTCACCGTCACATTTTTCAACAAGAACCATAAACAATGTTACATACAAAAGATATGGAACAGGACAGAAAATACCAGGATTTACAAGTGACATCATTTCAAGGCTTACGTATGACAAGAAAATTGTCATATTGAAAAGTGTTGCCTTTCTCCAGATAAGCATATTTCGTTTAATGAACTGATAACTATATGTTATGATTCCCACTATACCGAAACTTGCACAAACCTGAATTGGTGCACAATGATACCAACAAAGAGCAAAGTCAACTGATGCATGGACATCTCTGTTACCCATATATCCAAGTCCTGTACCGAATATAGGATGAGTAAGGAAATCGTTGATGCCACGAGCATAGTGTGCTGCACGAATTTCAGTTGATTCACCCATAAGGAATCCGTTTATAGCATTGAACAGTCGGTCAATGGTATAACCCAAAAACTCCGTAATCTGTGGTGCAAACGCCAAAAATCCGAAAAGAATACAAGCACAGATGATTGCATAAGCAAGTCTTCTTCGTCTGTCGTAAAGCATATACATAACAATACACATTACGATTTCAACAGAGCCGAAAACCATACCGCCACGAGAGCCTGTCAACAACAATGCAAAGTAGAAAAAGAAACCAAATACTGTTGCATAAGATTTCTTGTTTGCCATAAAGAAAGCAAATGGAATTGCAATCATAAGAATTGTAGAACAGTTGTTTCGCCACTGTATATATATAAGTCCACCGCGGTCAATAACATCATTTATATGAATAATATAATATGAAATCACCATAAATGTCGCAAAGCAACCTGTAAGCACCATTACCTTTGTCAAATGGTCAATAAGTGAATAATTTCGCTTAACCTCAATATGAGCAAAGAAATATGCATATATAAACAACATTGCAAAGCCTAAACCAAACATATGGTAAAGAGATGTTGGAGCAAAATACTCTTTTGCAGAGATAAAGCCAAAGCCACCAAGCAAAATAGTAATTGAAACAAGCAACATAGGCTTAAATTGTGTGCCCTTTGTAGTCAGTCTTTTACGATAAACAATCAGGTGGAAAAGTATAAACCCAACAAGTGGTACAAGATACCATATATATCCCATAAAGACCTCGAAAGAGTCATAACACCTGATAGCAACAAGACTGGTAAGTGAAAGCGGTGCTAAACCAGCCATAATATCGTCACTTATACAGATGCAGAAACCAAGAATATATCCAAAAACGATTGTACCGATAGCTTCCACATTCTTTTCAGGGAAAAACGCACCTAAAGTAGTGAAAACTCCTGCAAGGCAGAACAACATAGCCATCCATTTTTCACTTAAAAGGAAAGCTCTGATTTTTTCTATTCTTTTTACAGATTGTTCTGACTTAAAAATCTTTTCCATAGAATATACCTCTTGCATTTTACCATCATAATTATACCAAAAAACAAGATTTTTTCAATATTTGTTACAACTCTTTAATAATTATTACAAAATTCTTACAAAATGAAATTAACAATTTTTTAATCTTTTATCAATTTTTATTACACATTTATGTGATATATTCTCTATAGGGCAACATAAGAGACCCTATTGTTGAACCCCTTTCATTTTCATTCTCCTTTTTAAAAGAAACGAGTTTCTTCGGAAGCTCGTTTTCTTTTTTGTGTGAGATTCTTCTCTATTCTTAGAACAACAAATTTAATCAATTACTACATTCACAATCATAAAAAAGGCCCTCATTTTAAGTGAGAGCCTTTTTGTTATTTGTTTTATTTATGATTTTTTCTTGTCGATTGCTCTTTGAATTGCTTTAATGCATTCAACGATTGGGATAATCAAGAATGCAAGGCCAAGAGAAATTGCATATTCAACTGGTGAAAGCTGTGTGAATTCAAACATATTTGCAAGGAATGGAACTTCAACAACTGCTGTTGTAAGAAGGAATGAGCCAACCATAGCACCGTAAAGAGCTACGTTATGATGTCCCTTGAATACCATTGCAACTGCTGAACCACGCTGTGAACGCATATTGAATGAATGGAACACTTCACACATTGCCATTGTGAAGAATGCCATTGTCATACCATCTTCACTATCTGCAATATTTCTGAATACAAGGTGTCCTGTTTCGATAAATTCACCGATATACAAAGCAATTACTGTAAGAACTGATACGATAACGCTCTGATAGAAGCAGTCCACACCAAGTCCACCTGCGAAGATACCATCGTTTTTGCTTCTTGGTTTTCTTCTCATAATATCATCTTCAGGCTTTTCAAGACCAAGAGCCAATGCTGGGAAGCAGTCTGTAACAAGGTTAATGAAAAGAAGATGAGGTGCACGAAGAATTGTAAAGTTCATAATTGTTGCAAAGAAGATTGAAACAACTTCTGAAAGGTTTGAACCGAGAAGGAACTGAATAGCCTTACGGATATTATCATAAATTCTTCTACCTTCGCCAACCGCTGAAACGATTGTTGCAAAGTTATCGTCAGCAAGAACCATATCAGCAACGTTCTTTGTAACGTCAGTACCTGTGATACCCATACCTACACCGATATCAGCACTCTTGATTGATGGTGCGTCGTTAACACCGTCCCCTGTCATAGCAGTAACATAGCCCTTGTTTCTCCATGCATTAACAATGCGGGTCTTATGCTCAGGCTGAACACGAGCATAAACAAATACGTTTTCAACGATCTTTTCAAATTCTACATCTGAATACTTATCAATATCAGCACCCATCATAGCCTGACTATCATCTGTGAGAATACCAAGTTCACGAGCAATAGCTTTTGCTGTGTTGATATGGTCTCCTGTAATCATAATAGGCTTGATACCTGCGCCACGACATTCAACGATAGCATCCTTAACTTCAGGACGAACAGGGTCAATCATAGCTGTAAGACCGATAAATGTCATATCATATTCAAGTGATTCTGAATCAAATGCTGCAGGAGCAACATCATAATTCTTATATGCAACTGCAAATACACGAAGAGCTTTGTTACCCATTCTTGTATTTTCTTCCATAATCTTTGAACGGAATTCGTCGTTCATTTCATAAACTTCACCGTTCACATCAACATGGCTACATTTCTTGAGGATTTCGTCAGGAGCACCCTTTGTAAACTGGATAATGCCTCTTGCACTATTATGAACAGTAGACATCATCTTTCTGCCAGAGTCAAATGGTACTTCACCAACACGAGGATATGCCTCAACGAGTTTTGCCTTTGGAAGGTCAAGAGTTGCTGCATAGTTGATAAGAGCAACTTCGTCAGGTTCACCTGTGCTCTTGCCATCTTCTGTTACTTCAGCATTAGTGCAAAGAGCCATTGCTGTTGCCAACTGCTGTTCGTTTGGAGCAAAGTGGTCAACAACTGTCATTACATTCTGTGTAAGAGTACCTGTCTTATCAGAACAGATAATCTGAGTACAACCAAGTGTTTCAACCGCTGTCATCTTACGGATAATAGCATTTTTCTTTGACATATTTGTAACACCGATTGAAAGAACGATTGTCATAACTGCAACAAGTCCTTCTGGAATTGCAGCAACTGCCAATGCAATAGCAGTGATAAATGAATCAAGTGCTACATGGAAGAATTCAGGTTTAACATCAGGAAGAATGTACTGTGTAAGAATGTTGTATGCAAAAATAACTATACAAACACCGATAACGAGTTTTGTAAGAACTTTTGAAAGCTGCTCAAGTTTGATTTCAAGAGGAGTTTTTCCTTCTTCAGCAAGAGTAATCGCATTAGCAATCTTCCCCATTTCTGTATCCATACCTGTTGCAACAACAACTGCCTTACCACGACCATAAACGAGTGTTGAGCCCATATATGCCATATTCTTACGGTCACCAAGAGCAACTTCATCGTCACCTTTTTTACCCATAAGAGCATTTACAAGCTTAGTAACAGGAACAGATTCACCAGTAAGTGCTGCTTCCTCAATTTTCATACTTGCACACTCAAAAATACGGCAGTCAGCAGGAATAGCGTCACCAGCATCAAGAAGAATAACGTCACCAACAACCAAGTCTTCACTCTTAACAGTCACAACCTGACCATCACGGATAACTTTAGTTGTAGCAGCAGACATTTTCTGTAATGCTTCAACTGCTTTTTCAGCCTTGCTTTCCTGAACAACACCAAGAATGGCATTGATAAGAACAACAACAAGGATGATAATTGAGTCAGTAGGAGTTACAAATCCGCCTGCTTCAATCATTTCTGTCGCAGCAGAAATAACAGCCGCAACAAGCAAGATGATAATCATTGGGTCCTTAAGCTGGTCAACAAAACGAGAAAGCATTGATGCCTTCTTTGCTTCTGCCAATTTGTTTTTTCCATTTGTTTCAAGTCGTTTCTCAGCCTCAGCAGTTGTAAGACCAGCTTCGCTACTCTTTACTTCTGCAAAAACATCAGCGACTTCATGAAGATAATGCTTCATTAAAACACCTCTTTTTATTTCTTTGCTTTCGCAATAAATTTATACAATATTAAAAAAGACCTTCCGCAGTACATTTCTGCCGAAGGTCTTGCTTCCTGAAATAACAGGTACGATAACCAGTCAAATAACATGACGAATGTTGACTACCGTAAATTAGCTACTCCCCTTAGGTTTTACTATATTTTAGTATATCATTTACGGAATTTTTTGTCAATAACGGTCATTCTTTTCACTTTTATTTATAATTTGATTATATATGAATACAGAAAAAAGAACGAATAAGATGGTTATAACCAATTTCAAAGGTATCATATGTGTCATTGTTGCTTTGAAATATTCGTCTGCAGGTGCTGAAAGCTTTATGGGAAAGAAGATGTAACTCAATGACAACCAGGCAATTACTGTTGTTACAGCACCTACCAGCACATCATAAATCATCTTCATTTCAGCCTTTTCTCCAGTCTGCTGTTTTAATAGAGTCTATTTCCTTATTAGTTGTAAGGTCAAAAGCTATTATAGAAGTGCCTTCATCATAACAGCTTGTTACAGCATAGAAAATATTCTCCACATATGTCGCACCCATAATCTGCATTTTATTTTCACCTAATCTATATCGTGCAATCTCGCAGAGTCCGTCTGCTGTCAATTCATATCGGATATAGTAGCAACCACTCTGGCTCAATTCATTATTATGATTTATATACCAGTCAATTGTGAATGGAACAGCAAACTCATTTTCAGAAAGAGTTACATATGCTTTATGGTTATATCCGACAGGGGTATGGCAATATGCGTTTCCGCCTGTTACTTTAAGAACCGAACTTTCCTTTGGTTCATAAGGATTTGAAACATCAAAGAGTGAAACCTTACAGTCACCGTTTGTGCCTGTCATTGTGCCATCCTGACCAACACCAACAAGAAGATTTTCTGTTATAGGATGAAGATATTCGGAGAAGCCAGGTATTTTAAGTTCACCTTTCACAGTTGGTTTTTCAGGATTGCTCAAATCAATCACAAACAATGGGTCAGTCTGTCTGAATGTTACC
>JAZOWH010000239.1:0-7153 GCA_045659165.1 Candidatus Fimenecus sp.
TGCCTTGCTGAGTTCAGGAATATTCTGAGTTTCAAGTGTGTAACGGCCTGGTCCGAAAAGGTCAAGAGCCTGACCGTTCATAAAGAAAATTGCTTCCTGATTTTCATGAACAATCAACTGTGTAAGGCTATTGAAATCTTCGATAGGGTGCTTCCAGATAAATGTGGTATTGTCACCCTCATATTTGATAATATCAGCAATCTGTGCCATGCTATATCCTCCTTTAAAAGGGAAAAATCAATCTATTTATACAATTATAATACTATAAAAAAGTTATGTCAACAAAGTTAAAAAGATTATTATGTGTTTTATATATTGAAATATTTTTCGAAAAGTGTTATTATTTCTTCATATGATGTGAAAGGGGAATAACCTTTATGGCAAAAAAACAAAAACAACCTAAAGAGGTTAATAATCATCCTAACCGAATAGGTTTCAAGGACATTGCCGGTTATACTATAGCTGAAGCCGGTAACATGTTCAACCTTACTTACATAACAAGCTACCTTAAAGTCTTTATGACAGACGTGTTGAAAATAGCACCAAAACTTGTTGGTTATATGTTTATCATCACTCGTCTTTGGGACGTTGTCAACGACCCACTCTGGGGTGCTGTTGTTTCTAAACGAAAAGCAGGTAAAGATGGTAAGTACCGTCAGTATTTACGTCTTGTTGCAGTTCCTTTGGGAATTTCAACTGTTCTTTGCTTTATCCCGTTTGGTGACCCTAATTCATTCTTCTATAACCCAACATTGGCAAAGAATCCGATGATTCTTTTTGTTATTGCTATTGTATTGTACCTGGTGTATTGTACCATGTACACAGCTATGAACATTCCTTTCGGCTCATTGGCATCTGTTATTACTGATGACCCTAAGGGCAGAACACTTCTTTCAACTGCTCGTTCAGTAGGTAGTGGTGTTGGTGGTGCAGTTGTTCTTTTGATTGCTCCTATGATTATCTATGTTGGCAGTGGCAGAATTGACGAGCAGACAGGTAAGGAAATTGAAGTTGCCGATGGTAGCAGAATGTTTATGTATGCACTTCTTATGGGTGTGTTCTCAATTGTTACTTACCTTATCGGTCACAAGATGGTTAAGGAACGAGTTCCTGCTGTTGACGATGAAAACCTTGATTTAAAGGGCGTTTATAAAGGACTTTTCAAGTCAAGACCATTCGTTATGCTTACTCTTTCAGGTGTGCTTATCAGCGGTCAGCTTCAGTTTGGCTCATTCAATGCATACCTTTATAAAAACTATTTTACAGATACAGGGCTTAGCATTATAGGCACAATCTGTACTTATCTTCCAATGGCTGTGCTGATTTTGTTCACACCAAAACTTGCAGCAAAATTTGGTAAAAAAGAACTTTGCGGAAGAATGTCAATTATTTCTGCTGCTACATCAGTTTTCCTTTTTGTAACTGCAAACAGTGAAAGCTTTATCCGTTGGATAAATCCAAGCCAGGGAATTTATCCTGCATGGCTCTATATGCTCTGCTTACTCCTTATCGGTTTCGGCTATACATTCGTAAGCCTTACTTGTTGGGCTGTTGTTATGGACGTTATCGATTATCAGGAATATACAACAGGTATCCGTAATGAAAGTGCAGTTTATTCTGCATACACATTCGGTCGTCAGTTTGGTCAGGCAGTTGCTGACGCAGGCGGACTTTTCCTTCTTCAATGGGCAAAATATGACAGCCTTACAGCAGGTAACGGATTTATTGCAGAAAACGATACAAGTAAAAAAATTATGTTTATATGCACAGTAATTCCTGCAATTGTTTATACAAGCGTATGGCTTATCTTCCAGTTCGGTTATCCTCTTACAAAAGAAAAGATGGAACCAATTTATAAGAGCCTTCGTGAAAAGCATGAAGCAGAAGCACAGGCTGAATAAATTTAACACAATGACTAAAGCACCTCGTATGGGGTGCTTTTTTTACGATGAATCTACATTTGACAAAAATTTAACAGTTGCAAAAAGCGAATTCGTCTTGTATAATAAATCTACAATATTTTTTCAGGAAAGAGTGAGAAAAATGGGAAAAAACGAAATCAGACCTTTTGGCTGGCGCGATAAACTGGGCTACGCTATGGGTGATATGGGCTGTGGTTTTTCATTCCAGCTTGTTTCAACCTTTATGCAGTTGTTTTACTTACAGTATATCGGTATCAAAGCAGCTGACTATGCTGTAATTATTCTTATTTCAAAAATTTTCGATGCTATCAATGACGTTGTTATCGGTAACCTTGTTGATACAAAAAGACTTGGTAAAAAGAGCAAGTATATGCCATGGATTATTGCAGGTGGCTTAATCCTTGTTGTTTTCAACGTAATGTTGTTTGCACCAATTACATCACTTCCTTATGCAGGAAAATATGCTTGGTGTCTTGTTGCATATTGCTTGTGGTCAATTGCTTATACAATGGTTAATGTGCCTTACGGTTCACTTCATAGTGTTATTACAAGTGACCCACAGGAAAGAGTTTCTCTTTCAACATTCCGTAGCGTTGGTGCAGCATTACCTGCGATTGTAATTATGATTATCCTTCCAGGTATTGTTTACAATAAAGTGAAAAATCCTGTGACAGGTATTGAAGAAGAAATCCTTAAGGGTGAAACACTTCTTCCTGTTGCTCTTGTAATGTCAATAGTTGCTTTCGCAACTCTCTGGGGTACAACAAAGCTCGTTAAAGAAAGAGTTCAGCGTGAGGATGACGGCAAAAACACAACAGGTACTACTGCTTTCTTCTCTGCATTCAAATCATTCTTCACAAACAGAGCTATGGTAGGTGCTACAATCGCAACAGTTGCTTCAGTTGCACTTTTCAACTCAACAATGGCTCTTAATAACATGGTTTTCCAGTATTTCTTCCAGGATACAGGTAAAGTTGGCGTTGCAATGATTGGCTCTTATGCTCCTATGATTGTGTTTATGGCACTTTTAGGAAAGCTTACATCTAAATTCGGTAAGAAGAGTGTTATTGTGACATGTATGCTTATCGGTGCAATTTCAGGTGTAATTTCTCTCTTTGTACCAATGACACCAAATTCAACTGGTTTACTTCTTTACATTATTTGCCTTATGGGACTTAATATCGGTAATGCAGTGTTCCAGATTTCTGTATGGGCTATTGTTGCTGACTGTATTGAAGTTAGTTACAGAAAAACAGGTAAGAGTGAAGAGGGTTCACTTTATGCTCTTTATTCATTCTTCCGTAAGCTTTCACAGGGTATCGGTCAGGCAGTAGTTTCATGGGGACTTATTGCTATCGGTTTCGTTGAAGGTGAAAATGCAGTTCAGGCAGCAGACTTTGGCACTAAAGTAAAAAATCTTTATTTCATCGTTCTTGCAGCAGGTTCACTTATCGCATTCCTTGCTATGGCATTTGTTTATAACATCGGCAAGAAGGAAGAAGCAGAGCTTGCAGCAAATACATCTGTAAAAGCTGAATAAAAATACTTATTTAATGCCCTTGGGAGATTTCTCAGGGGCTTTTTTACATTTTGTTAAAAGATAGGTAATCATTTCCAAAAATATGTGGTATAATATAAAAAGAAAAAAGTTTAAGGAAGATGGAAAATGAATTTTTCTCAAAGATTACAGGAAATGTTGCAACGCTTCAGTCTTAAAATGCAACAATTTATGGCAGGACGATATGGTACTGACCAATTCACATTATTTCTTATAATATTTTCAATGGCGTTCACATTTCTTGGAAATTTCAGACCAACAAGATTTTTGTATTTTGTCGGTGTTGCCATAATTTTTTATAGCTTGTTCAGAACATTATCAAAAAATTATGAAAAAAGAAGAAACGAGCTTAACTGGTATTTACGATGGAGTGAAAAGCCAAGAGCAGAATTGAAACTTTTTGGAAATAAGCTTCGTGACAGAAATACACATAAGTATTTCAAGTGTAAGGAATGTAAAACGGTTTTGCGTGTTCCAAAAAACAGAGGTAAAATTGAAATCACTTGTCCTAAATGCAGAGCAAAGGCTATCAAGAAAACATAAAATGCAAGAAAATTTTTTAAAAACAGTCCACTAAAACGGACTGTTTTTCTTTGTTTCTGTTGATATACCACCAAAAGGGTGATATTATACTTTTCGTACAGAACAAATGTTCGGCATAGAAAGGAGGCAGAAATGACTTTGGAACAGTTAGGCAATGAATACTTAAAACAAGCAGAAGAAATAAAGGGGATGATTGAGAGTTTTTCTGCCCTTAAAAAGGGAGCTAGTGGCATTGAGTTGTACGAAATCAATAACCGACTGACCATTCTTCGTGAAATGGAACGGGATACAAGAATCACAGGTCATAATCTTGTGGAATATTATGACAAAAAATCTAATAAAAAACCGTATCGTTCGCATAGTTATAATTGACAAATTGAATTTTATAAGTATAATTGTATATATAATGTACAATGAGGTGATATGTGTGAAAAGACTATTAAGTTTTTTATTAGTTATTTTCATTCTACTTATAAATATTTTTCCTTGTTATGCTGCTAATGCGAATTTGTCGGTTGGCGTAAGCGATTATTATGTTGATAAGGGTGAAAAAATTACTGTCAGCATTAAGCTTTCTGCAAATTCAGAATTGGCAACACTCAGCATTTCTGCGAATTATAATCCGGCTGAATTTGAATATGTTGCTGGTTCAGGAAAAGTTTCAGGAATTTTCAGCGAAGAAACATTCACTCCATCAAATTCAGGAAGACTCAAATTCCGTGGCGTTTCTACAGAACCTGTTACGGCAGGTGGAACAGTAGTTTCTTTCCAGTTATTGGCAGTTGGTTATGGCGGTATGATTTCTCTTAATGTTTCTGAGGCTGTGGACGTAGAGGGAAATGCTGTTACTGTAACAAAATCAAGTGTTAAACTCAGCTGTGCTCATGGTCTTATGAACTGGACAGTAACACAGGAGCCTTCTTGCGTGCTTTATGGTAAAAAAGAAGGTGTTTGTGGTTGTGGACACTCTGAAAAAGTTGAACTTAAGCCAAATGATGCTCACTCATTTGATAAATCAACAGTTATAACTAAACCTACTTGTACAAAGACTGGCCTTGAAGTCGGAACATGTACAGCTTGTGGAAAATCAGGTGCTCAGACTGTAATTCCTGCTCTTGAACATCAATTTTCTGACTGGAAGGTTACAAAAGAGGCTGACGTTGGTGTAATGGGTATCAAGGAAAGAACTTGTAAGACTTGTAAAGAAAAGGAAGTACAGATGGTACCTGCTGTAAGTGGTGTGGATATACCTGTTACAGAGTATATTCCGATAGAGAGTACAACAGCACCAACAACTGCTCCTTCTGAAACTCAGACTAATTACAACAATTATTATGAAATTGAAACAGAGCCTACAACAGAGGGCAAGCAATTCCTCGGTGCAACAATTGAAGGAAGTAATGTTGTTCTTGTTGCGGTTACAGGATTGACAGTTCTTATTGTTGGTTTCCTTTTGTCATATCTTCTCCTTCTTCGTAGAAGATAATTGAATATTAAATGTTAAAGCCTTGCACGATTCTGTTTTGCAAGGCTTTTTTATTTATGTCAGCCTATTGAAAACAGCACCTTTATGTGCTAAAATCAATTTATTATAGTATAAGGGGATTTTTTTATTATGCCTAAATTTACAGAAAAAATTGTTGTTGCAGCAATGAAATTGGGAATGAAAATTGCCGGTGCTGATGTTTCACAGGAGGAGGCATTACAGGCACTCGGTGAAGTTACTATAACTGATGGTATGCCTGAAGTTTTAAGAGAAGCAGCGGGTGAAACTGCAGTTCTTTTAGAAAATAACGGTGTCTTACCTTTCAAGAAAGGTAGCAGAGTTTCACTTTTTGGCAGAGGTCAGAATGATTGGTTCTTCACAGGCTACGGTTCAGGTGGTGATGTTAAGAAACCTTACGGTGTAAATCTTATTGATGGACTTAAAAATTGTGAAGATTTAGTTCTTAACACAAAGCTTGCTGATACATATGAAAAATGGTGCAAAGAAAATCCTGTTGACCACGGTGTATGGGGTCATTGGCCAAGATTTTATCCTGAAATGCCACTTACTGCTGAAATGGTGAAAGAGGCAAAGGCAGAAAGTGATAATGCAGTTTTTGTTATTGGTCGTTCATCAGGTGAGGACAGAGAAAATGCTCTTGAAAAGGGTAGCTTCTATATTACTGATGATGAAAGAAATGCTCTTCACAGAATTTGCGAACAGTTTGACAATGTTACTGTTCTCCTTAATATCGGTTCAGTTATTGATATGAGCTGGCTTCGTGAATTCGGCAGAAAAATCGGCGCTGTTATGATTGTATGGCAGGGCGGTATGGAAAGTGGTAATGCTGTTGCTGACTTGCTTTGTGGCAAGGTTAATCCTTGTGGCAGACTTACTGACACTATTGCAAAGAATTACGAGGATTACCCATCATCGGCTAACTTCGGTAAGCTTGAATACAACTACTACGCAGAAGATATTTATGTAGGTTACCGTTATTTCGAAACATTTAATAAGGATGCAGTTGTTTATCCTTTCGGTTATGGTCTTTCATATACTGATTTTGATATTGCGTTTGATTCAGCAGAACAGAACGAAGAAAATGTTACTGTTAAATGTACTGTTAAAAATACAGGTGAGCTTGCAGGTAAAGAGGTCGTTCAGGTATATGCTTCAAAGCCTTGCGGAAACCTTGGTAATCCTGCAAAAGAACTTGTTGCTTTCGGTAAGACAAAGGTGCTTGGTGCAGGAGAAAGTGAAACTCTTGAAATCGTAGTACCTGTTGAAAGATTCTGGTCTTATGATGACAATGGTGCAAGTGGATATGCCTTCTCCTATGTAATGGAAAAGGGTGAATACGCTCTTTGTGTAGGCAAGAATGTCCGTGAAGCAGAAAAAGTATGGAGTTACTATCAGGAAGAAACAAAAGAAATGTTGAAGCTTAAGCAGGTTTCTGCGCCACAGGTTTCTTTTGAAAGATTTGTAAATACTGAAAATGGACTTCAGAAACAGCCTGTAACACTTCGTCAGTATGACCTTAGAAATGTAATCAAGGGAAATATCGGTGAAGGTGTTGCTATTACAGGTGACAAGGGATATAAACTTTCTGACGTTGAAGCAGGAAAGGTTTCAATGGAAGATTTC
>JAZOWH010000240.1:0-3711 GCA_045659165.1 Candidatus Fimenecus sp.
TAATTCTCCTACGGTGTTTTTAATTTATAGATTTGTACTTATTTCTGCCCACAGTTTCATATATGCAGAGATAAAAGTGCCATAAGGCAAAATATTTATATTCAGGTCTTTATAAATTTTTGTACTTTCGTAATTTGTGTCAGATTCAGGACCTAAAACGAACATTGGCACATTCATTTCAGTAGCCTTTTTACAGAAATCGACAAGATTTTTATTTGCTGTATCAAGCGTTGCGCAGTGATATGATTTGAAAAGAATCGCCTTTGTGCTATCAAGAGGATATGAATAACTTTGACCTGGCATATTTGGAATTACAAGAATCTGTGAGTCGGTTGTGTAATTTACAATTCCTGCATTTTCATTATATTCAGGACGCTTTATGTTGTTGAGCTTGAATTCCCCGTTATATTCAGCAAAAGGTTTTCTGTCTATACTGTAAATATTTGCGTTGAGTTCGTTGTGCATAAGAATTCGTGATGGAATATGAATGTTTGTAATGATTTCATCGTCGTTTTTATATGAAACGAAAACTCCATTTGCAATTTTATTTCTGATAAATTCAACAGCACATCTGAAGTTAGGATATCCGTTTGACTTTTCATTATCCAAAGGATAATCAGCGGAAACGAAAATAACAGGAATTGAACAGCTGTTAAAAGCAAATTCAATGGCAGTTGATGAACATTGAAGTGTATCCGACCCGTGTGTCACAATAATACCATCATAATTCTCTGTGAGTCTATTACTGATTTCCTTTTGCAACAAGTTAAGTTCTTTTGCTGACAGATTTTCACTTAAAATATTGTATGGTGAAAAAGTTTCAAAAGAAACATCCTTGTCATTTTCGTAATGCTTCAAAAGGTCATATTTAGTTGTAGCGTCAACAGTAATCCATTTGTCGTTGGTGCGACTACCGATTGTGCCACCTGTAAAAATAACTGCAATTCTCATAAATATTCCTCGCAAAATAAATCTGTATTATTTATACCATATTATAAAGAAAATTTAAAGAGTTATATTTTCATTATTTGTTTAATTTACTTTTAAATTCATTTGTGATATATTAAATAAAAATAAATTATTTGGTGATAATTATGCTTATAAATGGTTTTCAAAAGTTAACAATATTGGACTATCCTGGAAAAGTGGCATGTATTGTGTTCACTCCAGGGTGTAATTTCCGTTGTCCATTTTGCCATAATGCAGCACTTGTAACTCATATTGATAAGGAAACTTATATTGATGTTGATGAGGTGCTTGCATATTTAAAAAAGAGACAAGGACTTCTTGACGGAGTTGTAATAACAGGTGGTGAGCCACTCTTACAAGACGGCATAGAAGATTTTATTGCAGAAATAAAGGCTTTGGGTTATGCAGTTAAGCTTGACACAAACGGCAGTTTTCCTGAAAAGCTTATTTCTATTGTCAACAAAGGTCTTGTGGATTATGTGGCGATGGATATTAAAAACAGTAAAGATAAATATGGTATGACTATTGGCGTTAAAGATTTCGATATTACTCCAATTGAGAAAAGTGTGGAATTCTTATTGCAGGGCAAGGTTGATTATGAATTCAGGACAACTATTGTGAACGGTTTTCACACTTTGGATGATATACAAGATATTGTGGTATGGCTTAAAGGCGCACACAAGTACTTTTTACAGAATTTTGTGGACTCAGGAGACCTCATAAGTGACGGATTAGAGCCGGTTTCCGTCGATTTGCTTAAGGAAATGCAAAAAAAAGCAACAGAAACTATATCTTTTGTTGAAATACGAGGTATTTAGAAAAAACACAAGATATTGTGCAAAAACCTATTGACAACACACTATATATGTACTATAATAAATCTCGCTAACCAATAAAACTGTGCGTAATGGGTAGCGAGATTTACCTTTAATGCACAAAAATTTAAAATTAATAGGAGGGCACAATATGTATAACGTAGTAAAAAGAGACGGCAAAATAGCATCATTTGACCTTCAGAAGATTTCTGATGCTATCACACAGGCATTTGACGCTTGTAACAAACAGTATAATTCAAACATTATCGATTTCCTCGCACTTAAAGTAACTGCAGAATTTGAGCCTAAAATTGAGGGTGAAACAATTTCCGTTGAAAACATTCAGGATAGTGTTGAATCTGTTCTTATCAAGGCTGGTTATGACGATGTTGCTAAGGCATATATCATTTATCGTCGTCAGAGAGAAAAAATCCGTAACCTTAATGCAACAATGGTTGACTATAAGGCTATTATTGACAACTATCTTAATGTTAACGACTGGCGTGTTAAAGAGAACTCAACAGTTACTTACTCAGTCGGCGGTTTGATTCTTTCAAACTCAGGTGCTGTTACTGCTAACTATTGGCTCTCTGAAATTTATGATGACGAAATCGGCAACGCTCACAGAAATGCTGATATCCACATTCATGACCTTTCAATGCTTACAGGTTATTGTGCAGGTTGGTCACTTAAGCAGTTGATTCAGGAAGGTCTTGGCGGTGTTCCGGGAAAGATTACATCTGCTCCTGCTGCTCACTTGTCAACACTCTGTAATCAGATGGTTAACTTCCTTGGAATTATGCAGAATGAATGGGCTGGTGCTCAGGCTTTCTCATCATTCGACACATACCTTGCACCATTCGTAAAGGTTGATAATCTTACATATAAAGAAGTTAAGCAGTGCATCCAGTCATTTATCTATGGCGTTAATACTCCATCTCGTTGGGGTACACAGTCACCATTTACAAACATCACTCTTGACTGGACAGTTCCAAACGACCTTGCAGAACTCAACTGTATTGTTGGTGGCAAGGAAATGGACTTCAAGTATAAAGATTGTAAAAAAGAAATGGATATGGTTAACAAGGCTTTCATCGAAGTTATGGTTGAAGGTGATGCTAACGGTCGTGGTTTCCAATATCCAATTCCAACATATTCAATCACTCGTGACTTTGACTGGTCAGAATCAGAGAACAACAAGCTTCTCTTTGAAATGACAGCAAAATACGGTACTCCATATTTCTCAAACTATATCAACAGTGATATGGAACCTTCTGATGTTCGTTCAATGTGCTGTCGTCTTCGTCTTGACCTTCGTGAACTCCGTAAAAAGTCAGGTGGCTTCTTCGGTAGTGGTGAATCAACAGGTTCTGTTGGTGTTGTTACTATCAACTTACCAAGAATTGCTTACCTTGCACAGGATGAGGCTGATTTCTATGCTCGTCTTGATAAGATGATGGATATTTCTGCTCGTTCACTTAAAGTGAAGCGTACAGTTATCACAAAGCTTCTTGATGCAGGTCTTTATCCATATACAAAGAGATACCTCGGTACTTTCAATAACCACTTCTCAACAATCGGTCTTGTTGGTATGAACGAAGTTGGTCTTAATGCAAAGTGGCTTCAGGCTGATATGACAACAGAAAAGACACAGAAGTTTGCAAAAGAAGTTCTCAATCATATGAGAGAAAGACTTTCTGACTACCAGGTTGAGTACGGTGACCTTTACAACCTTGAAGCAACTCCTGCTGAATCAACAGCATTCCGTCTTGCAAAGCATGACCTTAAGTATTATCCACATATCATTACAGCAGGTCGTGGTGAGGGCGAAACACCTTACTACACAAACAGTTCACATCTTCCTGTTGGTTATACACATGATATCTTTACAGCACTTGATATGCAGGATGAACTTCATACTCTCTAT
>JAZOWH010000241.1:0-2681 GCA_045659165.1 Candidatus Fimenecus sp.
CCCACAGGAAAGCATTGTGTTTATTCAGAGCCATGTTCCACAGCACGCTCAGCTTGCATGGTTGCTTAACTGTTGTACACAGTTTGGTGAGGCTGCAAGAATGACACAGTTCAAGGATAAGAGTGAAAAGCACCCTGAAAATGTAAACGTTGGTCTTTTCACATACCCAATTCTTATGGCTGCTGATATTCTTCTTTATCAGGCTGATTATGTGCCAATCGGTGCTGACCAGAAACAGCATCTTGAAATCGCACGTGATATTGCTGACAGATTCAACACAGTTTATGGTAACACATTCACAATGCCTGAACCATTTATCGGTAAGGTTGGTGCTCGTGTTATGTCACTTCAGGACCCATTTGCTAAGATGAGCAAATCTGACCCTAATCCAAAGAGCTATATCTCAATGCTTGATGATGATAATGTAATTGTTAAGAAAATCAAGAGTGCAGTTACAGATTCCGAAGCAAAAGTTAGATATGCTGACGGCAAAGATGGTATCAATAACCTTATGGGTATCTATTCTTGCTGTACAGGTCTTTCATATGAACAGATTGAAAAAGACTTTGACGGTAAAGGCTATGGCGATTTCAAATCAGCAGTTGCAGAAGCCGTTGTTGAAGAGCTTCGTCCATTCAAAGCAGAGTTCAATCGTCTTGTTAATGATAAGGCATACCTTAACGAGTGTGCAAAGAATGGTGCAGAAAAAGCATCTCGTTTTGCACAGAGAACACTCACAAAGGCAATGAAAAAATCAGGTCTTTATATGTTATAATTTGTTTTTTATAATACCGCGTGTCTATCGGCTCGCGGTATTTTTTACTTTAATATTGACTTTAATTATTGCAAATCCTATAATATTTAATAGAAAAATAAACATAAGAAGGATTTTGAAAAGATGGGAAAATTAAGATTTTTAATTGCTGTAATTGTCGGTAAGGTTTCAGCATTTTTACTTGATAAAATTTTTAAAAGAGGTACTAATACACCGGGCATAATTATGCTTAAAATATGTCCCGATGCACTTTCTCGTTTTGTAATGCCAAGAACAACAATCTGTGTAACAGGCACAAACGGAAAAACAGGCACTTCAAATCTTCTTACACATATAATCCGTAATAGTGGAAAATCAGTTGTGAACAATTCAAAGGGTTCAAATATGGCACCGGGATTAGCATCAGCCCTTGTAACACAATGCACTTTGGGCGGCAAGGTTACTGCAGATGTTGCAGTTTTAGAAGTTGATGAGCGTTCATCACAGTATATTTATACTGAATTTACTCCTGATTACATCCTTTGTACAAATCTTTTCCGTGATTCAATTATGCGAAATGGCCATAGCGGTTTCATATTTGACAAAATCAATGACTATTTAAGTGAAAAAACTACACTTGTACTTAATGGTAACGACGGTATTTCAGGGCTTCTTGGTGAAGGCGTTTGCAACAGAGTTTTCTATTCAGTAAACAAAACTGAAAGAAGCACAGAAACTTGTGTTGATACAGTCTGCGACCTTATTGCATGTCCAAAGTGTAACCATAAACTCCATTACGATTTCTTCCATTACAACCATATCGGTGTGCCAAAATGCTCACATTGTGGATTCTCTATGCCAGAAAGCAGATTTTTCGCAAGTGATGTTGATTTTGAGAATGGCACTTTTGTGTTTAACGGTGACAGAGGAGAAAGCGTAGTCCTTCCATTCCAGAAAGGTAATTTCTTTAATGTTTTCAATATTACAGGCGCTTGTGCTATCTGTCGTCTTATGGGAATCAGCGTTGAAAAAATTGCAGGAAGTATTGAGGATTTGTCATCAAAAACAGGCCGTTTCCAAGAAAAGAAATATAATGGTGTTGAAATAATTTCAATGCTTTCAAAGAATCAGAATCCTATCTCTTGCTCACAGAGTCTTAAATACCTTGATAGCACAGATACAGAAAAAGATGTTGTGCTTCTTATTACTGACTCTAATGACAAGGTTCATGGTCACGAGGATATTTCTTGGATTTATGATACAGACTTTTCACCACTTAACAGTAAAAATGTAGCAACAATTTATGTGGGTGGAAGCCGTTGCTATGATGTGGCACAGTGCCTTGAAATTAAAGGAATAGATATCAGTAAACTTGTACTTTTTGAAAATTATGATGAACTTGCAACCGAAATCAGCAAAAAGAGTATTATCGGAAGAAGTATCGTGGTTTATTTTGAACTTTATGCAACAAGTGTTGTGGAAAAAATCAAAAATGCACTTGCACAAAAGGAGGATAAATAACTATGGCAAAAATGGTAATTGAAGTTCTTTATCCCGAATATAACAACCTTTATGGTGACAGAGGAAATTGCGAATATCTTAAAAAGAAATTGACTCTTGCAGGCTATGATGTGGAAATTATTGAAACATCTCTTTACAATGAACCTGCATTTGTGAAGAGTCAGGTTGATTTTCTTCTTATCGGTCCTTGTCAGGAAAAGCATCAGCTTGTGGAAATCGCAGAACTTAAAAAATATTCCGATGCTATCAAAAACAGAATTGATAATGGTGGCATAATCTTAGCAACAGGCAATGCCTTTGAACTCTTTGGTGATTATATCGAAAATGATAAAGGTGAAAAGACGGAATGTCTTGGATTTTATCCATACTATGCAAAGCAGTTTTCAAAACTTAGATACAACGATTG
>JAZOWH010000242.1:0-2991 GCA_045659165.1 Candidatus Fimenecus sp.
TCTTCCCAAGCCACAAAAAAGAAAAGAAGATAGCAAACCGCGTGCCATTTTATGACTGGATTTTCGCAGCATTAGGTGGCGGTGCATTCTTCTATTATGCAATTAACTGTCAGGCGATTGTTGACAGAGCATCAAGAATCAATGAAGTTGATATTGTTATTGCAATTGTAGGTACACTTCTCTTATTTGAAGCATGTCGAAGAGTTGTTGGTTTACCTATCGTATGCGTTTCAGCAATATTTATTGCATATGCATTCTTTGTTGTTACCCGTAGTCCTTTGAGAATCATTATGTATAAACTTTTCTATACAACAGAAGGTATTGCAGGTACTCCTCTTAATGTTTGTGCATCATTCATTGTTCTTTTCATTATTTTTGCATCATTCCTTGAGCAATCAGGTATCGGCGCATTCTTCGTTGACCTTGCTAACTCAATCGCAGGTAAATCAATAGGTGGTCCTGCAAAGGTTGCTGTTATTTCAAGTGCTATGGAAGGTATGTATTCAGGTTCTTCTGTTGCTAACACTGTTGGTAGTGGTTCTGTTACAATTCCTACAATGAAGCGTTGTGGATACAAGCCTGAATTTGCTGCTGCAGTTGAGGCTGCTGCTTCAACAGGTGGTCAGATTATGCCACCTATCATGGGTGCTGCTGCATTCCTTATGACTGAATATACAGGTATGCCTTATGCACAGATTGCTATTGCAGCTATCCTCCCTGCTGTTCTTTACTTCACTGGTATCTTTTTGATGATTCACTTTGAAGCAAAGAAACTTGGACTTAAAGGTCTTCCAAAAGAATCAATTCCAAATTTCTTTAAACTTATTTTAACAAAGGGATACCTCCTTCTCCCTGTTGTTGCACTTGTTGTGGCAATGAATCACTTCTCACCTGCAAAGGCTGCGATTTTTGCTATCCTTGTTGCAATAGCTGTTAAGCTTATTGAAAGCGTTATCAAATCAATCGTTCATAAGAAATGGGAATTTGATATTTCACTTTACATTCAGTCACTTGCAAACGGCACAAAGAATGCTATCGGTGTTGCTCTTGCTTGTGCAGTTGCAGGTTGTATTTCTGCTATGGTTCAGCAGACAGGTCTTGCTAATGTTCTTTCTTCATTAGTACAGTCAGCATCACAGATTCACCCAATCTTCGCACTTCTTCTTACAATGCTTATGTGTATCGTTCTCGGTATGGGTGTTCCAACAACTGCAAACTATGTTATTATGGCATCTATGGTTGCTCCAATCCTTATGCGTAGCCTTAGCCTCCCTGTTCTTGCTGCACACATGTTTGTGTTCTATTTCGGTATTGTTGCCGACATTACTCCTCCTGTTGCTCTTGCAGCTTATGCAGGTTCAGCTATTGCGAAGTCTAACCCACTTAAAACAGGTGTTACTGCTACAAGACTTGCGATTACAGCATTTATCGTTCCATACATTTTCGCATTCAGTCCTGAAATGCTTATTATCGGTTCAGACAAACCTTGGTACGAAATCGTACTTCTTGTTGTTACTGCTCTTTGTGGTATCTATATTCTCTCCGCTGGTATGGAAGGATACATGAACAGAAAGATGTCATGGTTTGAAAGAATACTTGCTCTTGCAGGCGGTCTTTGTATGATTATCCCTGGTATTGCAACTGACGCAATTGGCCTTGCACTTATTGTTCTTGTATTTATCATTCAGAAAATCGGTGCAAAAAAAGACCAAGCAAAGGCATAATAAAACAGTTTAAAATATTTAAAGGCGTTGTGTAAATAACACAGCGCCTTTTTATTTATATATTCATTTTGATAAATTAAAACTAGTGCAAAATTGTAATTATTATGTTATAATAGTACACATATTGTGAGGTGTATTTGTTTGCAATTCGTTATATATTTTCTTTTAGCACTATTTGCCACAACTATCGGCTCACTGACAGGTATGGGTGGCGGAGTAATCATAAAACCCCTTATGGATGTTTTAGGCGACTACAATGTGCAGACAATCGGTATTGTTTCATCAATCACCGTATTTTCAATGGCACTTGTATCTGTGGCAAAACAAATCAAGGCTAAAACTGAAATTCCCTTTAAAACAGCTATACCCTTGAGCATTGGCTCGGTAGCAGGTGGATTTCTCGGTGAAAAACTTTTAAATTTTATAGTAGAACTACTGTGCGCAAATTCCGTTGTGACAGTTGTGCAAAACTGCGTACTTGCCATTCTAATTTTGTGCGTATTCATTTATATGAAGAACAAAAGCAGGATTAACAGTAAACATCTAAACGGTATATTTATATCCTTATTTGTTGGCATTTTCCTTGGATTTTGTTCATCATTTTTAGGCATAGGTGGTGGACCTATAAATGTAGCATTTATAATTTTCTTATTCTCTATGAGTACGAAAACAGCAACGGTTTGTTCACTAATAACAATTCTCTTTGCACAGATATCAAAACTTACCACTGTAGCCCTTACAACAGGATTTTTTGACTTTGATTTATCCGTGGCACCCGTTATGATTGCAGGCGCAATTATAGGTGGATTTATCGGGGCAGGATTAAACAGGAAATGCAAGGAAGAAACTGTTGAAAAAGCCTTTAATGGAGTGCAACTCCTTGTGTTGGGTGTAACGATATTTAATATTATTAGAAATCTTATATAAATTAAGCCTTGAGAGATAAAACACTTTCAAGGCTTTTAGTTTATAAAATTAGAGTTTGTAGGTATGGTTTCTGTACGAGGACAACAAATTCCAACTTGTCATACAAAAAAACAATGCCCACCATATTTGGTGAGCATTGATAATTGATAAAAAGCTTTTATCTCTTTGAGAACTGTCTGAGCGTTAGGAAAACAGTCCAGTGGACTGTTTTTAGCGAAGACCGCAACGGCTTTGCCGTGAGGACACCTAAGTTCAAACAAAAAAATATCCTCGAAAGAATAAATCTTCCGAGGAGTTTCTTGTATAATACAAGTTTATCGTTTTGAGAACTGAGGTGCAC
>JAZOWH010000243.1:0-4069 GCA_045659165.1 Candidatus Fimenecus sp.
AATTCTTTTTTACTTCAGGAAAATAGTTATTCATAATAACTCCTTATTTTTTAGTACCTGTTACCTGGTACATTTTATCGTTTGAAATCGTAATATCCACATTGAAATATGGCTTGAGCATCTCTGCTAATTCATCACATTTAGGCAAAATACCTGAAACTCTACCAGCCGATTTCATATGAATTTCATCAAGCTCTTTTTTACTCAACCCATGAGCAATACAGATTCTGCCATCGTCTTTTAAATACTTTGTCAGGTTTTCAATAATTTTGACAGGCTCAGGAAAATGTGGAAAAGCATTGTAAATCATAATAACATCAAACTGTTGGTCAAATGTTATATTTTCAGCATCACCACAGATTATATCTGCTTGTGGGAATTTACTTTTTGCGATTTTCACCATTTCGGGAGATAAGTCAACTGCTGTAATACTCTTTACATTTCTTTCGCGATAAAAGGGGAATAGTACACCTGTACCACAAGCCACGTCAAGTACGTTGATGTTTTCTTTTATCTCTGCATTATTTAAAATAATGTCGAGTATTTCTTTATCAGCAATCGGTTCATTATCCCATTGTGATGCAAAATTATTAAAAAACTCTCTTATAGTTTCTTTGTCCATATTATTTCTCAATAGCAGCAATCTTTGTGTTGATTGCTCTTATTCTGTCATAAATCTTTTCGTCGAATTTCATTGTTCTGTCATAAGTGTAAAGACCATTCTGCTCCTGCTCAATATCATAAAGCTGAGTGTAACAGAATCCGAACATCTTATAGTTTTCAACGATTACATCAGTAAGACCTACATATCTGTCAGCAAATTCTTCAGGAGTCTTAACGTCTTCACCATAACCCCATGTTTTGATTGATTCGTCACTTACCCATTTAATTCCGCCGTATTCACTGATGAATACAGGTTCACCTCTGTATGTTTGTCTGCCACCATTTTCAACAAGCACATGCTGATAGAGATAATCTTCTGTCATAAAACGGTCATAGTTATTCTTGAAAAATTCCACATCATAACTGTAATCGTGCAAGTCAAAAATATCAGTTTTTACGTGGAAATTACCACTTGTGTCAATACAAGGGCGAGTGCTGTCAACAGCCTTTGTAAAGTCATAAACTGTTGCAAGTAATGGGTCGTATTGGCGTCTGCCCTTGTAATTCCAAGTTTCGTTGAATGGACACCAACCAATAATTGCTGGATGGTTAAAGTCACGGTCAAGTGCTTCTCTCCATTCATTTAAGAATACATCAACACTCTTTGGATTTGAATAGTCGAGTCCCCAGTTAGCGTATTCACCCCATACGAGATAACCCAATTGGTCAGCGTAATAAAGGAATTTAGGGTCAAAAACTTTCTGATGAAGTCTTGCACCGTTAAAGCCTAAATCCATTGAAAGAGTAATATCCTTGATTAAATCTTCATCACAAGGAGCTGTATAAATACCTTTTTTATAGAATCCTTGGTCAAGTACAAGACGCTGGAAAACGCTCTTTTCATTGATAAGGAATTTGTAACCATCAAGTCGCACATTGCGAAGTCCAAAATATGAATGAACTTTATCTTCACCATATGTAATTTCAAGGTCATAAAGACGACCATTGCCAACTTCCCAAAGATGAGTTTCATCTAGTTTGATTTGTAAAACTTCGTTGCCACAAGCATCGTTGATTACTGTCTTGCCAACACTTTTGCCATCATAAAATGCTTCACAAGTAAGTTTTTCTTTACCCTTAAGTGCAAAGTTGATTGTCACAAGGCCATTTTTGTGGTCAGGATAAATCTTGAAATTTTCAACATAATTCTGTGGTACATATTCAATATAAACACTCTGCCAAATACCTGTTGTGCGAGTGTAGTCACAAGCGTGACTCTTTTTCCATTCACTTTGCTTACCACGGATAACAAATGGGTCTTTAACATTGTCTTCACAAAGCACAAAAATCTCGTTTTCACCGTCAACTGAAAGGTCAGTAATATCAAATCTGAAAGATGTATAACCGCCCTTATGTCTGCCTGCACATTTGCCATTTACAAGCACAGTTGTAAGGTGGTCAGCAGCACCAAAGCATAAAAACACACGATTTCCATCTTTTTTGATATTTACAGTTTTCTTGTACCATACCATATTGATAAAATCTTTGTACTGAATTCCCGAAAGTTCACTTTCAACACAGAAAGGCACATTGATTTTATGTGTGTACTCTTTTTTGCTTCTTATCTCAACTGCTTGTTTCTCGTCAGTTGAAAATTTGAACCCTACTTTTGCCTTTTGAAAGCCAAAGTCCCATTCTCCGTCAAGGCTTTGAAAATTATCCCTTGCAAACTGTGGATTTGAATGCTTTGCCATTTTAATATTCATAAATCATCACCAAGTTGATAATATCATATTTTTATATATATCGCAATATGTTTTCATAAAAGAATATGCCCGACAAAACTGTCGGGCATATATGTTTTAAATTAAACAATGAATTTTACAAAATAAACTATTGTGTTCAATACATTGTTAAGAATATATTCAAGATTTGAAAGTGTGTATGGCTTTTCAAATTCCCATTCATCAGGTTTCAAAAGAGCACCTGCCAAAGAACCATCATACTCGTATGGGTCTTGGAATGCCTTTGTGTGCATTTTAACAGTAACAAGATGTTTACAAGCTTCACGAAGTGCTGTGCCGAAACCGATAGGGTCTGCATAATATTGTGCAGTAGTTGCTATAACGTGAGATGGAAGATTAATTGCCCAAAGACCTGTAAGTAATGTATCGTTACCACTATAAACGGCAATAATAGGACTCATATATCCAACACCTGTAAAGTTCCATGAATAGTCTGAAACAACAAAACCATCAAATCCCCATTCACCGCGGAGGAGGTCGTTAAGGAGAGCTGAACTACCACCACACCAGTTTGTACCGATACGGTTAAATGCTGACATAACACCAAGACAAGGAGATTCCTTAATTGGGATTTCAAATGCTTTAAGATAGATTTCACGCATTGTCTGTTCATCAGCCCATGTGAAAACACCTTCACGATGAGATTCTTGGTCATTCATAACGAAGTGCTTGATTGTAACAACAAGACCTTCAGAATAACAGCCTGTGATTACAGCAGAAGCCATTGTACCTGAAATAACAGGGTCTTCTGAATAGTATTCATAGTTTCTGCCACCTGCAGGGTTTCTATGAATGTTTACACCAGGAGCATACCAAATGTCTGTACCAAGGTCACGAGCTTCAATACCTACGCATTTACCCATTTTTTCTGCAAGGTCAACATTCCATGTACATGCAACTGCAACTTCGCAAGGATAAGCAGTACCACTGTCGGTGAATGCAATACCATGCTGACCTTTAACACTTGATGGAGCATCGTTATCCCATGTCTGAGGAATACCAAGGCGTTCAACACCACGTGTGCCATAGCCACCGTCAATAACCATCATAACCATTTCATTAACTGTGAGCTGGTCAAGGAATTTATCCATGAGTTCAGGATTTTCATAAACATCCTCAAGCATTATTGTTTCATCATAAACGGCACCTGTAATAGGAGCAGTACCTTCTGTTGTTTTTTCAGGAATTATATCCACATTTTTGATTTCATCAGTTGCATTTAACTGTCTGAAAACAGGATATGTGCCATCATAATCATTTCTTGAAAGAACAGGGAAACCACTGTATACGTCATCAAACTTGTTTGTAATTTCAACACCTGTTTTATTATCGTACTTCATAATTTTGTCTTCTGCCTGAACAAAATCAAAAGTATCAATATGTTCTCTTACATTTTTACCAAGAATGATTTTGTATGTACCTTTTTCAAGTATCCATGCTTCATGGTTTTTATGGTCATAAGATGCCATATCATCGATGTCAAAGCTTACCGTAATTGTCTGACTTTCACCAGCATTTAAAAGCTTTGTTTTTGCGTAACCACCAAGGCAGATAGCACTCTTTTCAATTCCACCCTTATAATATGGTGCACTGTAATAAAGTTCTACAACTTCTTTACCAGCTACATCACCTGTGTTTGTAACCTTTACATTTGCAGTAAC
>JAZOWH010000244.1:0-9834 GCA_045659165.1 Candidatus Fimenecus sp.
ATATATTATATAATCTACTCAATAATGTCTATGCAGATAATAACTATATATATTTGCAGAAAAAATATTTGTTAAATAACGAAAAAAGGAGATATATCTTATGAAAATTATGGCTTTTGACGTTGGTGGCACAGCAATCAAATTCGGTTTGGTTGATGAAAACTTTAATGTTCTTTTTTCAGAAGAATTTCCAACAAACACATACAAAGATACTGACAATATGGTATTAAGAGCTATGGAAGCAAAACTCAAGGAATATGAAGGTCAGTATGATGCTATCGGTATTTCAACAGCTGGTCAGGTAAATGTTAACACAGGTGTTATCCATGACGGTGTTGGTAACATTCCAAACTACAACTATTCTGACCTTTGTGGTACATTTGAGCCTGAATTTAATGTTCCTGTTGCAGTTGATAACGATGTTAACTGCGCGGCAATCGGTGAAGCTCATTTCGGTGCAGCTCGTGGTGAAAGCGATTTCCTTTGCCTTACTTATGGTACAGGTGTTGGTGGTGCAATTTTCATTAATGGCGATGTTTATCGTGGTTCAAAATTCGCAGGCGGTGAATTCGGACATATGGCTACACATAAGGATGGCAGACCTTGTACTTGTGGTCGAATCGGTTGTTATGAAGCATATGCTGCTTGCCGTGTGTTTACAACATCAGTTTCAGAAAGAATGGGCAAGCCGATGAATGGCAGAGAAATTTTTGAACCTGAAAACCTTCAAAACCCAATTATTATGGATGAAATTGATAAGTGGGAAGATGAAATTGCATTGGGACTCCGTAATCTTTGTTATATTTTCAATCCAAGCCTTATTGTTCTTGGTGGTGGTATTATGTCAGAGGAATTACTTCTTGGGCATATCCGTGAAAAGGTTAATGCACAGCTTGAAGATAACTATAAGCATGTAAGAATTGAAAAAGCACAGCTTCGTAACAAAGCCGGTATGATGGGTGCTGCATATCTTGCAAGTGAAAAGTTGAAAAAGTGGAGTAAATAATTATGTTTTTCAAAAGACTTTTCCCCAAAAAAGTTGACTATTATAAAATCCCTCTTGTTGATTTGAGCGTAATGCCACAGAATACACCTGATGAGTTGAAATATCTCTATAATTATTCAGTTGTTGATGATGGTGAAGGATATCTTGGACATCCTGATTCCGTTCTTCTTAACAATGGTGATATTCTTACTTTTTATCCAAAGGGTCATGGTAAGGGTGCGATTATCTCTAAAATCAGTGATAATGATGGAGTTTCTTACGAAAAAGAAATTGAAAATCAACCTTTGTCATGGGAAAAGTCTCTTGAAACACCTACTGTTTATCGTTTGCAGTTTCAGAATGGTGACGAAAAGCTTATCCTTATTTCGGCTAACTCAAAATGGCCCGGAATGACCACTCCCGGTGGTTTTAACAGTTCAGTTTCGCTTGATGAAGGTAAAACATGGACAGAATTCAAGCGTGTATGGGATAAAGAAAGCGAAATGCCTTTGATTCCTATTGTTGCCATGGCTTCACTTACCCGACTTAAAGAAAACGGTGAGTTTGTTGATAAGTGGATGGGTATTTTCCATGACAGCTGCTTTGTAAACTATAAAACTATTCTTACATTTGATGAGAATGGTGATTATAACTGGTCGAAACCTGAGCCATATCTTTCAGAATATCGTGATATTGAAATTTATGCAGGAATTTGTGAGGTCGAGTGTATCCGTTCTGATTGTGGAAAAGGTGATGAACTATGCCTTATTGCCCGTTGTAACAAAAAGAGAAATACATCTCTTGTGTTCTTTTCAAAGGATGAGGGTGAAACATGGTCAAAGCCTGTTGAAGCACCTGTTACTCTTAATGGAGAAAGACATAAGGCTGAATGGATGCCTGATGGAAGACTTTTTATCACATTTCGTTCAATTGAAAGAAATCGCAAAATGGTTAAGAAAATGCGAAAAGATGGTGGCATGAAAACCTGGTATTCCGAAGGGTGGATTGCTTGGGTCGGCACTTATGATGACTTGAAAAAAGGTGCTGAAGGACAGTATAGAATCAAAGTTGCACATACATATCTTGACCATCAAAATGAGCCTTCACTCAGTGCAAATGCAGATACAGGATACTGCGGAAATGTTGTGCTTGATGATGGCACTGTTGTTACTTCTTCTTATGGTATTTTCTCACCTGAAGAAAAGGATAACGGAAAATACAATACAGATAAAGGTAAACAGAAAAGGAAAACCTTTATCGTATCAAAACGTATCAAACTTAGTGATGTTGAGAAGCTTATAAAATAAAAATAACTGTCGGTTACAAAATAACCGGCAGTTTTTGTTTAATAAACTAAAATATATTACTGATTATCGGCTTTTCACTACGGATTATTTGACCTATTTCGTCAATAGCCAAATCAATTTGTTGTTCCAATCTCTCCATATTACCTTGTTGGGCATATATGGGGAGATTTCTGATTATTTCTTCTAGTTTATCTGTTTCGTCATGGTCGATAAAGGATTCAATTCTTCCGTGAATTTCATCCCAAAGAACAATCAGTTCTTCACTTTTTTGTATGGCTTTTTCCGTTTGATTTTCATTTGCATAATCAGACAGTCTAACAAGTTCATCTTCTAACCGATTGCAGGTATTGTTAACACAGAAGAAGCCCACAAATGAAATTGTAATTGCTGATGTAAGTGCAATAACTGCCATTATTAATCGTTTCATTTATTATCCTTTTTAATAATATTTTTATTTCCGTTTTTGTCTATTGTCATTAACATAATATCATTAAGCTTGACTTTGTTCTTTTCCAAAAGTTTAGAAAGTTTCTTTTCATCTGTTTTACAAATATCAAAGTCTTGTGAAATCACCTGACCGTCAGCCACAACAAGGCATTGGAGTTTTGTCTGTTGAGGATTTATTTTTAAATCTTCACGTACGACAGGTTCATATTCAGGTTTTAAGAGTACGCTCATCTGACCGTTTGTTTCTACAATAGCATATTGAACCTGAGAAATGTCAAAAACATCTTTTTGACGAAGCGCCTCTAATAAATCGTCAATGGTAAAACGTAGTTGTTTAATCAGTTTCTGGTCAATTTTTCCGTCATCAATTATAATCAATGGATGACCTTGAATCAAGTTTCGGAATTTAATGCTTTTCATATTTAAAATTGAAGCAAAAATTTCAAAGCCTACAAGTAAAAAAACTGCAATAAGGGTGTTTAAAAGCGGAACATTGGTTTCCTGAATCGGTATTGCAATTATCTCTGAAATCAATAGAGTTATAACAAGTTCAGTGGGCTGGAGTTCGCCAATCTGCCTTTTTCCCATTATTCGCACGCTTGCAATAGCAATAACATAAAGGATAACCATTCGTATAAGTGTTATAAACATGAAAAATCACCATTCATATCATTTGCCAAAGTTTACAGAATATTACTTCTCTTTAAGGAAAAGATAAAAATGGTGATTTTTTATGAGTAAAAATTGGTTTGGGAAAAAAATTGATGAAATTACAGTTGACGATACAAAAACAACAGAGAAAAAATATATAGATACCGATTTGCAGAAAAATATTACTTATATAAAGGAACAGTTCGGTGACGCTTTTGATGTAAAGTACAGAAAATATAATGCACAAGGTAAAGAAATCTATTTTGTAATGGTTGATGGAATGTGCGACAGCCTTCTTGCCACAGAACAGATAATTCTTCCTATAATTGAGGCAGATTTTAAGGATGAAAAAGGCGATAAACTTATTTATTCTGCTGCTGACAAAGTTTCAGCAAGTATTGATAAGTCCGTTACGAATGACATTGACGAAGCAATCCGTGAGGCTATTTATGGTAGCATCTTAATGCTTACGGAAGACGCTCATTTTGCTGTGATGTTCGGTGTTCAGGGATTTCCAAAACGAGCCGTCTTGGAACCTGATACTGAAATGCAAGAACGAGGGTCTCGTGAAGCCTTTGTGGAAAGTTTCAAGGACAATGTGACTATGATTCGTCGTCGTGTTCGTAATCCTGTTTTTAAAACTCAGGTGGTGGAAATTGGCACAACATCAAAAACCAGAGCATGTGTCTGTTATATGTCTGACAGAGTTAATAAAGAAATGCTTGAAGATGTTGTAAAGAGGCTTAAGAATTCCACAGTGGATACAGTCCTTGGTTCAGGGTATATGCAGAGTTTTCTCGATACAAAATATGCATCCATTTTCAGTGGTGTAGGTTTTACTCAACGACCTGACGTGTTGACGGCAAAAATCAGCGAAGGCAAAATCTGCATTATCGTTGACGGAACTCCAAATGCTCTTATTGTACCGTATCTTTTTATTGAACATTTTCATTCAATGGATGATTACCTTAAAAGACCGTTTTACGCAACATTTATCCGTATCTTAAAGATTGTATCATTTCTTTTTAGCGTGTTTTTACCGGGACTTTATGTGGCTGTATGTACTTTTCATCAGGAAATAATCCCTGAAACAATGATTTTTGGTATAACGGGACAAGAAAGCAGAACACCGCTACCTGTAATGCTAGAAGCTTTGCTTATTCATCTCATATATGGAATTGTCCGTGAGGGTGGACTTCGTATGCCGAAGAATGTAGGTCACGCAATCTCAATCGTCGGTGCTCTGGTAATCGGTGAATCAGCGGTAACAGCAGGAATTTTATCTGCACCAATGCTTATTGTTGTGGGACTTACAGCAGTAAGTTCATTTGTTGTTTCAACTCTTTATGAGCCTGTTGCTGTGTTGAGATTTGCATTTATCATAGTTGGAGGACTTACGGGACTTTATGGAATAATGCTATGCTTTGCAGCAGTTTTAATCAACGCAGCAGCCATAAATCCTTATGGTGTACCATTTACATCACCAATGTCACCTACAAAAATTGGTGCGTGGCGAGATATGGTATTTCGAAGTGACTGGAAGAGAATGGGTAAAAAACGAATGGAAATTGATAAATTGAGGAAATAGAATGGGAAAAACAAAAGGAAAAATAAGTGCATTTCAGTTTTTTGTAATGCTGTTTTTGTCAAGAACTCTGACAACGGTCACATATCTTTCGTCATATACAGAAAATATAAGACTTTCCGATATGCTTGTGCAACCAGTTTTTAGAATAATTATTGGAACGCTCATTATGTTACCAGTGTTTCGTCTTTACAGAAAACATCGTGATAAGAATATCTTGCAATTACTCAATGAAAAATCACAAGTGTCAGCAAGAATTGTTGCAATAATTTTTGTATTGTATTTCTTTTATTTTACTGTCGTGACTCTTGCAAGACTTGACCTTTTCGCAGGGACAATCGTTTTCCCTGAAACCGATGTGGAGTATATGCTTGTTTTTGCAATTATTCTCTGTTGTTATGGTGCTTATCTTGGATTAGAGCCATTAGGTAGAAGTTCAGTGATTTCAGCAGTCCTTGTAATCCCTGCATTGATTTTTATTATGCTGACACTTGTTGATAAAGTTGATTTGCTAAATTTAACACCTGTTTTTTATAATGGAGTTATGCCTGTTGTGAAAGTAGCAGTTGATTCCGTAGGACAAACGGTGGAATATGGAATAATTGCACTTTTGTTGCCAAGAGTGAATGGGAATCATAAAAAAGGATATTATATATGGCTATTTTCACAGATTTCTTTAATGGCTGTTATGTTCTTTTTTGCTACAACTGTTATGGGAAATTTCGCATCGACACAACTTTTTCCATTTCACACTATGGCATCTCTTGCTGAATTTTCAATGTTTACCCGTCTTGATGCCATATTTACAAGTGTGTGGATTATGTGTGCATTCATCAAAGCAGGATTACTCATATTCCTACAAACAGATATTCTTACAACATATTTTGGTCGCTTCAAAAGAATGCATTATATAGTATTGATAGGCTTGTTGACTGTAATTGCAAATCTTATTATCTCACAACAAATACAGCTCTTTACGATAGTTGATAGTAGCATAATAAAAATAATTTTCACAGGAATTTCTGTGTTGATTATTCCGTTGATTGTCTTACTATTTTCAAGAAAGGGGATAGAAAAATGCGAAAAGCAGTTATAGTTTTACTTGTTTTTGTTTTAGCATTTTACACATTTAATTCAGAGGAAATCTATAAAAAAGATATCCGTAATCGCCTTGTAATTCAGGGAATAGGAATTGATATTGAAGATGATGGAAAATATTCTGTCACGATTCAGGCAATTGACACTAATTCGCAATCGTCAACTTCTTCTGATGGTGCTTCTCAACCGCCATTAAAGACATATAAGACAAAGGGGAATACAATTTATACAGCACTTAAAAGTGTTACGGAAACAGAAGGAAAAATCCCTTTGTATTCACAGAACAGAATTATAATTTTAGGGAAAAGCATAACAGAGGAAAATATGTCAGATGTGATTGATTTCTTTGTACGTGATGTGGAAAATAGTTCTTCTGTATACATTGCTGCTGCCGAAAAAACTGCAAATGAAATTCTTGAAGCAAAAAACGGCAAGGAATATATAAGTGCAAGAAGTATTGAAACAGGCATAAGTTCTTATGAATATGATGCAAGAATATTAGAACTCCAACTTTTTGACCTTATAAACAGATATAATTCAGGTACAAAAGATTTTGCAATGCCGTTGCTTTCATTAAAGGATGAAAAAGGTGAAAAAAGTGTTGAAATATCGGGTGCAGCACTTTTTAACAATACAAAATACCGTGAAAAATTATCAAAAGATGAAACGGTGTTTCTCAATATTTTATATGACAAGGTAAATAATACAGCGATTTCTTATGATTTCAATGACAATAAAAAAGTGTCACTTAACATTGTTGACTCGAAAACCACACGAAAAGTCACTATTAAAAATGGTAAACCTGTATTTAATATAAAAGTGAAAATGCAAGCTGATATTTCCGAAATCAGTGGTGGTGTATCATCTGTAATGGAAACAAAAGATATTGAGGAAATCGCATTTTCAGGTGAAAAATATATTGAAAATAAAACAAAAAAACTGCTAACTTCTCTTTATGAGGAATATAACAGTGATTCTGTAGGATTTGCTCGATTAATCTATATTTTAAACAAGAATTTTTATAAGCAAAACGAAAAAAATCTCGACTCCGTTTTGCAAAACAGCATTTACGAAGTCGAGGTTGATTTAAAAATCAGAAGAATGGGACACGAGTTTATAATGGGGTAACCATTGATTAAAATCTTAGTTACAATTCTCAGCGGTTACTTAAGGAAGTAATTCACCGGTATTACTGTCGAAGCAAAGTCGTTTTTCTTCTCCATTTTCGATATATTTAATTTCAATAAGCTCTTTTGTAATGAATTCAGCAGAAACAAGTTCAGGCTTTTTATTGTTGAAAATATCCAACAACACATCCATTTTTTCACGATTGTAATCGCCTACATTGTCAGATGTAAAGAGAAGACTGCCGAAAACATGGTTAACAGTCGCAGAAATTTTTCTCTGTGTAAAGCCCATTGTCATATTGTTGTCACGAAGAAGGAAAACATCAGGGTCGTTCGCGAAAGCTCTGCCGTCAAGTCCACGACGGAAGATTGTGTTCCAGAGAGTTGTTCGTGTGCAGACATCTTCAAGTATCATCTTGCTTCTGTTCCATTCAAGACCGATATCAGCACCGATTCGGCAATAGTCCACTTTACCGAATGCAGGGTGAAGTGGTACACCACAACCGAGAATAAGTTTATCCCCAACACAATCACGGATAAAGTCCATTGCTTCGCACATTAACTGACCACGTGATTTTCCGTTTCTTGGTACAGTACAAGTTGAATAGAGGAAATCAAGTTTAACCATATCGTATCCCCATTCGTTGAGGACTACATTAAAGAAGTTGCGGATATGTTCCCTGACTTCTTCTTTTTCTGTGTCAAGACCATAGAAATTACCCCAGTTAATGCCACAAAGTTTCTTTTTACCGTATTCATCACGGATAAGCCAATCAGGATGTTCTTTTGCAATTTTTGAATTAACCTGACATGAAAGTGGAGCAAGCCAAAGTCCTGCTTTCATACCTTTTTCGTGAATTTTATCGGCTACATATTTCATTCCGTTAGGGAATTTTTTACTGTCGATGCTGAGCCAGTCACCAACAGCAGTCTGATAACCGTCATCAATCTGGAAAATATCAATTTTAGAGTCAACTTTTGAAAGAGATTCAAGGTCAGTTGTTACGATGTCTTCTGTAATATTCTGATAGTAATTGTACCATGTTGTGTAACCATTTGTTCTTCCTACTCTTGGTTTAGGAATATTCATGGTTTCAAAGTACTTGTCATAAACCTCTTGTTCTTTTCCTTGATAGTTTATAACATCAATAAGAGTGTACTCTTTGTCAATTATAACACCTTCAAGGTCACGCTCAAATATGATTTCTCTGTCAGGCACATTTGCACGAATGATTGTATAACCAAAACGCTCACTTAATGAACCGAAAAAGTCGAAATTATCAATGTTGCGGATGTAACCATAAGAAAAACCGTGGAAATAGCCTTTTCGCTTGTCATATTTCACAAAATCATAGTCACCATAAGGAGATGTAGGCTTTATAAGTCTCAATGCCTGTTGCTTCAAATTGAGAGTGATTGGCTCGTCGTCAATAAAGTGTTCACGACACTCTGTCCATGACTGATATCCGTTAAGGAAAATTCTATCATTACTACGGAAATCATAAGGCACGGTCATTGAAAATGAAACTTTTTCCAAAGGTACAGATGGAATAATATCAAGTTTGATGTGGCTTTCAAGAGCAGTATATTTTATGTTGAAATGTTCTGTTTCAAAAACATTGGTCTTATAAAGAACTTTATCAACCATATATTCAATGTTAATCTTAAATCGTTTCACAGGGTAACAACTCCTTTCAATATTTAAATTATAGTTTAATAAAACACAAAAAGCAATATACAAAACAAGATATAAGTGATGATTTTTAATTGACACTATTTTTGTTTTGGTATAAAATATATGGTATGTAATTATGTCCACAAGGGAGCAAAAACAATGACTATTAAAGAACTTTTTGAATATTGGTGCACGTTTGATGATGACACAAAAAAGGAACTTGTTTCAATTACTGACGAAAAGGAAATTGAAGACAGATTTTATAAAGAATTAGAGTTCGGTACTGGTGGACTTCGTGGCATTATGGGTGCTGGTCCAAACCGTATGAATAGATACACAATTGCAAGAGCAACAAAAGGTTATGCTGATTACCTTAAAAGTCGTTTTGATGGTGAAATAAGCGTTGCCATTGCATATGACTCACGAAACAACTCAAAGTATTTTTCACAAGTGGCTGCAGGAGTGCTTTCTGCAAACGGAATCAAAGTGTATATTTATGACACATTGATGCCAACACCTGTACTTTCATTTACTGCAAAGCATTTAGGTTGTAATGGTGGTATCGTCCTCACTGCAAGTCATAATCCAAAAGAGTATAACGGGTATAAAATTTATGACGAAAAAGGTTGTCAGTTAGTGCCACAGTTTGCAAGTCAGGTTATTGAGTTTGTAAATGCAGTTACTGATTTAAAATCAGTTCAGGTTGATGATTTTGATAGTGCAGTAGAAAATGGCAAAATAGTTGTAATTGGTGACGAGGTTCTTGACGAATTCCTTAATGAAGTTAAGAAACAGTCAATTTATAATGAGAAATCTGACCTTAAAATTGTTTATACAGCACTTCATGGTACAGGTAACATTCCTGTAAGAAAAGCTATTGAAGGAATGAACGTTTCAATCGTAAAGAGTCAGGAATTACCTGATGGTAATTTCAGTACAGTTCGTTCACCTAATCCTGA
>JAZOWH010000245.1:0-14616 GCA_045659165.1 Candidatus Fimenecus sp.
AAGCATGTGTTCAGCCTGCCAACCTTCGTTTTTACCCTGATATGAAGCAATACGAAGAGCAAAGCACTTTTTACCAAGAAGAACGTTTCCGCCGTAACCTGAGTTAACTGAAATGATTGTGTTATCTTCTGGGAACTGGCAGATCCATCTCTTTTCAGCGTCGATGTCGCAACGGCAGTGGAGACCACGTACCCAGTCATTGCTTTCGTCACCGAAAGCTTCCATAACTTTTGCGCCAACACGAGTCATAATTACCATGTTAAGAACAACATAGATTGAGTCTGTAAGTTCGATACCTACTTTTGCAAGAGGTGAACCAACAGGGCCCATTGAGTAAGGGATAACATACATTGTTCTGCCCTTGTAGCTGTCCTTAGCAATATCATAAAGCATTGCATATGCTTTTTCTGGGTCCATCCAATGGTTTGTTGGGCCTGCATCTTCTTCTTTCTTTGAGCAGATAAGAGTTCTGTCTTCAACACGAGCAACGTCGTTAACTGCTGTCTTGTGGTAGTAGCAGTCTGGAAGAAGTTCTTCATTAAGTTTTACGAGTTCGCCTGATGCACAAGCTTCTGCACGAAGAGCTTCAATCTGTTCTTCGCTACCGTCAATCCAAACGATATTGTCTGGCTTAACGAGTTCTACCTGTTTGTCAATCCACTCAAGAATTGACTTGTTCTTTGTGAGTGCCATAGTAGTTTACTCCTTTATATAAATTTCAAATTGATAACAAAATAAGCCATATTCACCTATTTTGAATAATTATATACCAAATCCTGCATTTTTTCAATAGTTAAAATAATAACAAATTAAAGAATTTATATGTCGATTTTCTGTATATTATATATACAATTAATAAAAAAGTCAGTTTTTGTAATCTTTTTCGATGTCTGCAGTAGCTTTTCCGTTTAAATCCATTTGGGCAATTGTACCATTCAAAAATTCAAAATATCCCTGCGCACCAACCATTGCACCATTATCACCACAAAGGGATAAGTCAGGAAGATATAAGTCCCAACCTTTTTCTTCTGCTAACTTTTCCATACGGGAGCGAAGCACAGAGTTTGCAGACACGCCACCTGCCAACACAAGTGTTTTTTCATTGTGCATTTCCATAGCCTTTACAGTATTATCGGCAAGTGAATTTACAACTGCATTTATAAATGATGCACCAACATCGGCAGTTTCGAGAGTTTCACCCTTTTGTGTTGCATTATGAACAAGATTGATAACAGATGTTTTAAGTCCTGAAAAACTGAAATCAAGAGGACAACCATCAACACGAGGTTTAGGGAATTTATACTTTGTATTATCCCCATTTTTTGAGATTTTATCAAGATTCACACCACCAGGATAAGAAAGTCCCAATGTACGTGCAGCTTTATCCATTGCCTCACCTGCTGCATCATCACGAGTACGACCAACAACCTCAAAATCTGTATAATCATTCACTTTACAAAGAAGCGTATTACCACCTGATACAACAAGGCACATAAATGGTGGTTTTAACTCCTTGTGAGTGATGTAGTTTGCAGCAATATGTGAACGGAGATGATGTACAGGGATAAGTGGTTTTCCCGTTGCAAGCGCTAATCCTTTGGCATAGTTAACACCAACAAGCAAGGCACCTATAAGTCCTGGTGCATAAGTTACAGCAATTCCGTCAATATCTTGGAGTGTACACTCTGCATCTTTGAGCGCTTTTTCCACTACGGCAGAAATGTTTTCCGTATGTAATCTTGATGCGATTTCAGGCACAACACCACCGAATATTTTATGTTTTTCAATCTGTGTAGATACTGCATTTGATAATACAACTCTGCCGTCTTCCACAACGGCTGCTGCAGTTTCGTCACATGAACTTTCTATTGCTAAAATTTTCATAATTAACCCTCAATGTAATATGTATAGATTAAAGCATCTTCTTGTGGCTTTGAATAAAAGTTTTTACGCTCACCAATCAATTTAAAGCCACATTTTTCGTAAAGTTTTATAGCATTTTCATTGGATTTTCTCACTTCAAGAGTGATGAAAAAGGCTCTTTCTGCTTCACTTTGTTTAATCAAGTGATTAACAAGGATTTTTCCGTAACCTTTGCCACGAAAATCTCCATTAACTGCAACATTAGTAATATAAACCTCGTTGCAGATGTTGTTTGAACCGATATATCCTAACAAATTCTCACCATCACGAAGCACATAAAATCTTGCAGTTTCATTTGTGAGTTCATCTGCTAATGACTTCTCGCCCCATGGCTCTGAAAAACACTCTTTTTCTAACTCTGCAATATCTTTTATGTCACTTTCTGTCATCTCACGGACAGTTATCGTGTCTTGGATTCTTTCGAGAATTTGTGGAAACTGACTTTCAAGTTGTTTTGCACATTCCTCATAAAACTCAATCGGTCTGCCATATGGGTCAGGCACATTTAAAACGACAATTTTGTTTTCGTCACAATGTCTTAAAAGAACTTGCTTATGAGAGTCACTCATACAGAAAAACAAATCAGTTGTAAGTAAATGCTCAGGGTTTATATTTCTTGCTCTGTGCTCGGAAATGTCAATTCCCCTATTCGCCGCCACGAGAATGGAATTTATACTCACGCCATCTCCTGGGAATGCCCCAACACCTGCACTACCCACTTCAATATCAGTTATATTATTTTCTATTAAATATTTCTTGAACAGTCCTTCTGCCAAAGAACTTCTGCAAGTGTTACCACTGCATATAAACATAATTTTTTTCATATTATCCCTTAGCCTGATACCATGTCTTGCCTGTATTTACATCTGCTCTTAAACGGACTTTCATCTGACAAGCATTTTCCATTTCTTCTGATAAAATCTTGGCTGCTTTTTCGATTTCATTTTCAGGTGCTTCAACAATCAGTTCGTCGTGCACCTGAAGAATAAGTTTTGCGTCCATTTTTTCTTCTTTAAGACGGTTATAAACTCGCACCATTGCGATTTTAATAATATCTGCAGCCGTACCCTGAATAGGCATATTTCTCGCTACTCTTTCACCGAATGCACGTAGCATTCCGTTTGAGGAGTTGAGTTCAGGAAGGTATCTTCTTCTACCCCAAAGTGTCGAAACATAACCTTTTTCTTTTGCATCTGCAGACACAGTTTCCATATACTTGTCAACACCTGCATAATGACGAAGATATCCTTTGATATAATCGTCTGCTTCTTTTCTTGTAACACCAATGTCCTTTGCAAGTGAAAATGCACCGATACCATAAACGATACCAAAATTAACAGCCTTTGCACGACTTCTCATAAGTGGAGTAACAAGTTCAATCGGCATATTGAAAACCTGTGACGCAGTAACAGTATGAATATCAACTTCTTCATTGAAAGCCTTAATCATCTCCGTATCATCTGCAATATGAGAAAGCACACGAAGTTCAATCTGTGAATAGTCTGCATCGGCAAGCAAACTGCCCTTTTTTGCCACAAAGAATTTACGCATTTCTCTGCCGATTTCCTTACGAACAGGGATATTCTGTAAATTAGGTTCAGTTGATGAAATTCGTCCTGTACGAGTTTCCGTCTGGATAAATGATGAATGAATTCTTCCGTCTTCACCGATAACTTTCAAAAGTCCCTCACAGTATGTTGAATAAAGCTTTGAAAGAGTTCTGAACCAAAGTATTTTTTCAATAATTGGGTTTTCGTTCTGCAAACTTTCAAGCACATCTGCATTTGTTGAATATCCGCTTTTTGTCTTTTTCTTTGCAGGAAGCCCCATTTTCTCAAAGAGAATTACGCCTAACTGTTTTGGTGAATTGATATTGAATTCTTCTCCTGCAAGTTCATAGATTTCACTTTGAATATTTTTGAGTTCACCGCTGATTTTTTCAGTAAATTCTGCAATACCCTTACGGTCAACCATAAATCCTAAATGCTCCATAGATGCAAGCACTTCTGCAAGTGGCATTTCCACATTATAAAGAAGATATTCCTGCCCATTTGCCTCAATTTCAGTTAAAATTCTTGTGCACACAGATTTCATAACAGCACAGTCAATAGCAAGTGGTAATTCTGTGTTCACCTTTGGAATTGGTGCTTTGTATTCCTCACAAAGTCGCAAAGGATTATATCCGTTTGCTGAAGGATTAAGAATATATCCTGCAAGAGATGTATCAAGAGCGATTCCCTTGATTTCGATATTATTCATAAAAGCAAAACGATATAAAAGTTTTGAATTATCAGTATATTTCTTGATTTCTGCATCCTCAAGAACCGTTTTAATAAACTCGAAATACCCGAAATGCATTGGTTCAAGGTGATAAACCGTATTATCACACAAGAAACAGAACTGAGGATTGTCCAAATCCTTATAATCTGCTGTGAAATACGCCTTATTTTCTGCCTTGATTTTATTTAAAAGGTCAGTTGTATCAAAATCTGATGTAAATGCAAGTTCCTTGACTTTTTCTGCCTTTTTTTCTATGACAGTAGGTGCTGAAAAATTAAGTTTATCAATAATCTTGAACATTTCAAGGTCAACGAGCATTTCCCTTGCCTTTTGTTCATCAATATTCTGCACAATAAAATCGTCAAGTTCACATCCCATTGGCACATCGTTGATAATTGTACCGAGAGTATAACTCAAGAACGCTTTTTCCTTGTCGTTTAAAAGTTTGTTTTTAAGATTTTCTTTAATTTCTAATGTATCGATATTATCGTAAATATTCTTGATTGTACCGAATTTTTGAATAAGGTCACCTGCTGTTTTCTGACCAACACCTGCAACACCAGGAATACAGTCAGATGCATCACCCTGAAGTGCCTTAATGTCAATCATCTGTAATGGTGTTACGCCATATTCCTCCATAATTCGAGCAGGAGTATATGTTTCAGTTGTAGTTATTCCCATTTTTGTATGAGGAAGTAAAACTGTAACATTATCACGGATTAACTGGAATGAATCACGGTCACCCGTTGCAATAAAACACTCGTCACTATCTTTACACATTCCGGCAACAGTACCAAGAATGTCATCTGCCTCATAACCCTCTAAAGATACAATTTTGTATCCAAGAGCTGTTAAAAGTTCTTTGAGCACAGGCAACTGTTGTGCCAATTCAGGTGGCATACCATGACGATTAGCCTTGTATCCATCATACATTTTGTGACGGAATGTTGGTGCCTTAAGGTCAAATGCAATAGCCACACCGTCAGGATTCACTTCATCACGAAGCTTCATTAAAATTGTCAAAAAGCCATAGATACCATTGGTAAACCTGCCATCCTTTGTAGACAAGGCACGGATACCATAAAAAGCTCTGTTCAATATGCTGTTACCATCAATTGCTAAAATTTTCATTTCATACCACCAAAAATTTCATAATCATAAATAGTATAACATAATCGATAAATAAATACCATATAAATATAAAATAAAATTCTCTGTTCAGTTTTAACAGAACAGAGAATTTATCAATTATTTAAAGCTTGATGTGCTTGTCATTTCTGTTTTGAACTGTGGTCCTTGTGGTCCGCCGTTCATAAATGGTGGATAGGATGATTCATTACCCCAATAAAGCGTTGCAAGGCTATCAGGATTGTCATAATCATAACTGAAAGCCTCTGCCCACTTGGAACCTGCCAAAGCACGACAACTTTCCTCAGGAACGAGTTCAAAGGTTTCAAGTTTTCCTTTTTCCCACAAATCCCATTCTTTTCCTTGTGAACAAACATCCTTGAGTTTTACCACAACAAAATTCATATAAACATATGTACCTATGTGTGGGTATAATCCGTGTGTGCCTGCCGCACAGTAAACAATACAATGAGTATCGTCATACATTTCAAGGTCTTCCCATGACTCGATTTCAGCAAAGGTATGGGCAGCAAAAGCTGTTTTTACAGGACGAAGATATGTCTTGCCATCCTTTTCATATTTTAAAAATCTTAACGTAAAGTGTTCCCAGTCACCAGGATGTCCACCAACATTGTTATTGACTATCCATATAAATTTTCCACTGTCATAAGGGCAGTAAATAAAATAGACAAAGTCAATGTAGTTGTTATCTTTTTCAACCCAGAATCCGTATGCCACAGCAGAATCCTGGTCACCATAAAAAGTATCACAAATATCGTGTGGTCCGTCAATAGGCTCTTTCATAACAAGTCGTGAATCACCATTTGAATCCATTACACGATAAAATTTTTCAAATGTCCAGTCCATTGAAACTGCTTCATACGGGTCACCTTGTGCCATATGAATTCTTGGTGCATAGTCTATCATTATCTGGTTTTTCTTTGCATCGTCTAGTTTGGTAATATCAACAGCATCACTCTCAATAAGCGCAACTTTCATGCTCTTGATTCTGAAGATTTTAGTAAGTCCTTTACCAAAATCATAACGAAGATATGAGCTTTCACTTTCATTAAGAATATATTCCTGTCCTTTGAAATCTTTTTTGGTATAGGCATAAACAACATATTCCTGTGGGATAAAAATACTGTCAGAATTAATGTCCAGCTTGGAATATTCCCCTATTCCATATTTAACACTTTTACCCTTATAATCCTTTTTGGAATATAGCGTTACCTTGTTCTCTGTCTGATACTGCATTTTTGTATCAAACGTGATTGCACTTGCTGTCATATTGGCGAATACCAATGTAAGAACAATCAAAGTCAATGATAATACTATTTTTGTTGCCTTTTTCATAAATGTCATCCCCTTTTATGCTTTTACAAACTCAATATATAGTAAAAAACAGTGGAAATCAAGGGTGTTAACCGATAATGAACTCAATTGAAAAAATGTGTTGAGTTATATTTGAAAAAATTCCTATTGACATTATTTATTTGTAGTGATAAAATTTCATCAAGTTAATATTCAACCTTAAAACCGATGAGAAAGAGTAGTAATTGTTTCTTTTCATTTTCAGAGAGCCGACGATGCTGGGAGTTCGGTAATGAATGTTTCAATGAATGGACTTTTGAGGGCAATCCGATATGTAGGTGCGACGGAGGGCAACCGTTAAAGTGCTATGTGTATGAAAGTACACGGTGAGTGCGTATCTTATGATACGAATTTGGGTGGTACCGCAGATTTTTTCAGTCTGTCCCTTGAGTTTGTGGGATGGATTTTTTATTTTTTTGGAGGACAAAGTTATGAAATTAAACAATGTTGATTTTGAAACTTATTTTAACAATTATCCTGACAAGAATGGTTATTTCGGAAAATATGGTGGAGTTTTCATTGATGACAAATTAAAGGCTGCTATGGCTGAAATCACTGAAGCATATTACTCAATTTGTCAGTCAAGAAAGTTCATTGCAGAACTTCGCAGAATCCGTAAGGAATTCCAAGGCAGACCTACTCCTGTTACACATCTTGAAAGACTTTCAGATGCTCTTGGTGGCAAGGTTCAGCCCTATGCAAAGCGTGAAGATTTAAACCATTCAGGTGCTCATAAGCTCAACCACTGTATGGGTGAAGCACTCCTTGCAAAATATATGGGCAAGAAAAAGATTATCGCAGAAACAGGTGCTGGTCAGCACGGTGTTGCTCTTGCTACTGCTGCTGCATACTTCGGTCTTGAATGTGACATCTATATGGGCTCTGTTGACATCAAAAAACAGGCTCCAAACGTTGCAAGAATGAAGATTCTTGGTGCAAATGTTGTGGAAGTTACTCATGGTCTTCAGACACTTAAAGAAGCTGTTGACGCTGCATTTGATGCATACAGCAAGGAATATAAAGATTGCATTTACTGCATCGGTTCTGTTCTTGGCCCTCACCCATTCCCAATGATGGTTCGTGATTTCCAGAGTGTTGTTGGTATTGAAGCAAGAGACCAGTTCATTGAAATGACAGGTCATCTTCCAAACGCTATTGTTGCTTGTGTTGGTGGCGGTAGTAATGCTGCAGGTCTTTTCGCAGGATTCTTAAATGACCCTGTTGATATTTATGGTATCGAGCCACTTGGTCGTGGCCCTAAAATGGGTGACCATGCTGCAAGTCTTAAATATGGTACAGAAGGCGTTATGCACGGTTTCAACAGCATTATGCTTAAAGACGAAAATGGTGAACCTGCTCCTGTTTATTCAGTTGCAAGTGGTCTTGACTACCCTTCTTCTGGCCCTGAACACGCATTCTTGCAGGAAATCGGCAGAGTTAAATACGATGTAATTGACGACGAAGAAACAATCGATGCATTCTTCAAGCTTTCTCGTCTTGAAGGTATTATCCCTGCTATTGAAAGTTGACACGCAGTTGCATTCGGTATGAAACTTGCAAAACAGATGGAACACGGCTCAATCCTTATCAACCTTTCAGGTCGTGGTGACAAGGATATGGACTATATTATCGAAAATTACGGAATTAGATAAAACAAATTAAGTCACCCTTTTAATAAGGGTGACTTTGTTTATCAAATGTGATATAATGAATTAAAGAAGCGATAATACAAAAAGGATTGTCAAACCTTTAAATTTGTGGGCTTACATTATTGACGCTGGATAAATTATTGCAACCTTCTTTCCAGGTCCCCTTATCGCTACCAATCGTAACGAAAAAGAACTTGTTGTACTACTGTTTATTTTGACTCCTGCAATCTCTTTCGTTCTTGGTCTTACAAGTGTTCCACAAAAATCACATCCCATTCATTTATATTTTCCTTTGCAATAAAACGACGAGATGTAGCGCAGATGGTAGCGCGCCACGTTCGGGACGTGGATGCCGCAGGTTCGAATCCTGTCATCTCGACCAAAATAGCAGTTTCGACTTCTGTCGAGACTGCTGTTTTCTTTGTATTTGATAGTAAGGAGTCGAACCTCATGGAGGTTTTTGCGTAAAAAACGATATAGTATATCGTTTTTAGCAAAAAGCGGTTGGCGGGTACCAAAATTCGCAAGAATTTGGGTCGCCAAGCGAATAGTATGCAAGGCGTAGCCGAAGCAGACGCTCGAATCCTGTCATCTCGACCACCTAAGTACAACTTAGGTAATACAGCCGAAATCCCTTGAAATATAGGGGTTTCTTCATTTTTGTCTTGAAATTGCGTCCATTTTTAGGGCGCTTTTTTGTTTTAAGGAACTCTCAAAAAATCAAATCGTAAACGGAGTATAGCAAATCGTTTCGGAGTACACAAAAACGGACATCCGACCACTTACAACACCTCTAAAAACTGTTGCTTTTTGTTTTGTATGAGTGGTATAATGAATCCCACAAATATACTTTGTGCAGGTGTAATTTATGAGCGTTAAAGAATATATCGAAGCCAACTGGGACAATACCACTCGCTTTTTTACAGACGATAATGACACCCTGATTGGTTTACCAAAACCATACACTGTGCCTTGCTGTGAAGGTGCTTTTCAGGAAATGTATTATTGGGATGTTTATTTTACAAATGTTGGTCTGATTAAATCAGGACGCTTGGCACAGGCAAAAAATAATGTTGATAATATGTGCTATCTCATAAACAAATTCGGGTTTATGCCTAACGGTAACCGTACATATTATCTTTCTCGTTCACAGCCACCTTTCCTTTCACAAATGGTTCGTTGTATTTACGAACAGACGGGGGATATCAAGTGGCTTGATGAATGCTACAAGACTCTTGAAAAAGAGTATGAATTCTGGGAAAGTGAAAGACAGACTCCCTGTGGTCTTAACCGATATTACGGTAAGTTTTCCCACGATGAACTGATGGATTTTTGCAACGTTTTATGTAAGCGATTCAATATGGAAAAGCCTGATGATGACGCTATTGCAGAAAAATACGGTCAGGCTATGTATTCCTTTGCCGAAAGTGGTTGGGATTGCAATAGCCGTATGGGTCTTGACTGTTATAACTATGCTTGGGTGGACTTGAATTCATTACTTTTTGGCATTGAAACGGATATGGCGTTCTTTTCTGCTGAACTGAAAAACGGATGCGAGAATACTTGGTCTGAAAAATCAGAACAACGACGCAACCGAATGACACAGCTTATGTGGAACGATGCTTCAGGTGCTTTTTGTGACTATAATTTTACAGAATGCAAACAAACTGACCTTATTTCAATCGCACAGTTTTATCCTTTATTTTCAGGTGTCTGCACAAGTAAACAAGCTGAACGCACAGTTGAATTGTTACCGAAAATCGAGTTTGAATTCGGTGTGGCTTGTTGCGAAAAAAGAGACGATTTATACAATTTACAATGGGACTATCCAAACGGATGGGCATGCTTACAATATATTGTCGTGCACGGTCTTTTGCGTTACGGATACCGTGAAGACGCTCTTCGCATCGCAGAAAAATATAAGTGTTTAGTTGAAAAGGTCTTTGAAACAACCGAAAATCTGTGGGAAAAATATAATGTTACAACCGGCGAAGTTTCTAACAATAAAGAATACAAAACCCCTGCTATGATGGGTTGGACAGCCGGTGTTTATGTAGACTTCTGTTCCCTGCTTGAAAACAAATAAAACACTATGAGCAACAGTATTTCGCTGTTGCTTTTTGTTTTTCCTCCCTGCACCGCAACAACAAGTTGCTTGTTCATTCTATAATTTGGTGTTACAATATTTCTGAGGTGACAATTTTATGGAAACTAAGGATATTATTCTTGAATTGAGAACTAAAAAAGGATTATCACAAGATGAACTTGCAGAAAAAGTTTTTGTAACCCGTCAGGCTGTGTCCCGTTGGGAAAATGGTGAAACAACACCTAACATAGAAACCTTGAAGCTTTTGTCAAAGCTATTTGATGTATCTATCAATACACTTTTGGGCTCTCCTTGTCAGTTGGTTTGTGGATGTTGTGGGATGCCCCTGAATGATGCCGACATCAGCAAAGAAATCAACGGCACTTTTAACGAAGAATACTGTAAGTGGTGTTATGCCGACGGTGATTTCACCCTTGATTATTGGAAACAGTATTCACACATTGGTGGCAAGGAAATGTTTGAAGAATTCAAAAAGAAAATCATTGACGAAATCAACACTCTTCTCAATATTGAGGGCTTACCAAAAGTGGAAGGTCTTAATGTTTTGCCAGGCAGTTTTGTAAATCTTGAATACCGACTCCCAAATGGTCAGGTTGTTAAATTCCTTGACGACAAAGCAACATACCTCGGCAGTCAGTTGAAATGTGAATTCGGTGGTGACAGATGCTTCGGCATCGTGGCAAATATGGACTTTATCCTTGTCTGCACCTATGAAGAAAATGGCGAAAACCCTGAATTAGTTATGTATAAAAAGAGATAATAACTACACGAGCAACAGTTTTCGCTGTTGCTTTTTGTTTCGTTTGGGTGGTATAATTATCTCGACAAACTTAAATTTATAAGGATGAAAGCAATGATTATTTTAATTGCGGGTGCATCCCATACGGGAAAAACAGCACTTGCCCAACAACTGCTTGAAAAATATAAATATCCGTATTTATCCATTGACCATTTGAAGATGGGGTTAATTCGTAGTAAAAACACGAACCTCACACCGATGAGTGATGATGCCGATTTGACTGCATACTTGTGGCCAATAGTTTGCGAAATGATTAAAACTGCCATAGAGAATAAGCAAAACCTTATTGTTGAGGGGTGCTATATTCCGTTTGATTGGCAAAAAGATTTTGAACAGGAATATCTTGACGGCATCAGATACTATTGTCTTGTAATGAGCGAGAACTACATAAAAAATCACTTTTCTGATATAAGGAAATTTGCAAGTATTATTGAAAATCGTTTAGATGATGAATGGTGTACTTTGGAAAGTGTGTTAGAGGATAATGCACAGGTGTTGGAACTTGCCAAAAAGCACAAAGTCAATTATTTGCTTATTGATGACAAGTACGAAATTGATATTGATTTATAACAAAAAAATTCAGCCAAAATACTACCCCACTTGAAAGCACTATTCAAGTGGGGTTGTTTTTGTGTTCTTTGGGTGGTATAATCAGTTCAACAAATTAGAATTTGTGGAGGTGTCAGTATGAATATAACACAGACCTTTTATGATAATTTGGCATCACATTATGATAAATTGTTTCTTGATTGGCAATCTACCACTCACGAACAAGCAGAAATTCTAAATAAACTTTTTACTGATAATGGATTTGATACTACGGCAAGCATCCTTGATTGTGCTTGTGGTATTGGAACACAAGCCATCGGACTTGCGCGACTTGGATATAATGTAACTGCCTCTGATATAAGCAATGGTGAAATTACCGAAGCACAAACAAGAGCTTCAAATGCAAATGTCAACATCCATTTTGCAAATGCAGATTTCTGTGCCTTGTCAAAGACTTTTGCTGAACAGTTTGATATTGTTATTGCTATGGATAACGCTTTACCACATATGCTTTCATACGAAGATTTAGCAAGAGCAGTCAAGAGCATTACAAATCAAATTAAGACAAATGGTATTTTTGTTGGTAGTATTCGAGATTATGATGCCTTACTTAAAGATAAACCACCGTACTCTCCACCATACATTCACAAAACTGACAACGGACAACGAGTTTCTTTTCAAACTTGGAATTGGAATGAAGACCATTATAAACTTATTCAGTATATCATTGATGACAACGAAACTTTGGAAATAAGCAAGTTCGAATGTGAATATAGGGCAACTCGCAGAGACGAACTTACAAACCTTTTTATCTCTAATAGTTGTAGTAATGTTTTATGGATGTTCCCCGAAGAAACAAGTTTTTATCAACCGATTATAATTGTCCGAAAATAACATATAGACAAATTCCAATTTATCAAACAAGAGTTAATTTCAGGGAGGTTCCTATGAAAATTTTACAGATAATTATTTCTTGTCTTTTAATAGTGGTAATTCTTGTATTTTCACATTTTTCACCACTTGTTATATTGGGGGAAACGACAATGCCATTTAAAAATGATTACAAAATTCCTAACAGCACTCCTGAATACAGCGTAATTTCTACGGGCGAAAAAGCCGATTGGACGGCAAAATGGATTTGGGATAAGGAAAATCTTACAGAGAAAAACGTCTGGATGTGCTTTAATAAAAAGGTTACTCTTGAAAGAAAGCCCGAAGAACTTATTGCTCACATCTCAGCCGATTCGAAATATTGGCTTTACATAAACGGAGAAACTGTCGTTTTTGAGGGAAGCGTGAAACGAGGTCCCGACGAAAACAGTGGCTATTATGACAGTGTAGATATTGCGCCTTAACTCCAAGAAGGTGAAAACTCAATTTGTGCTTTGGTGTGGTTCTGGGATGATGAAACAAGTTATTCCTATAGCAGTAGTGGTCAGGGTGGATTCCTTTTTGAAGCTAAAAATTCAGATATCACCATAATTTCTGACCAAAGTTGGAAAGTGAACAAGCACAGTGCTTATGGTGACAGTATTCTTTACAAGCCTAATTACAGACTTCCCGAACACAGTATTTATTATGATGCAAGGGAAGATTTAGGTGATTGGTTAAATGAAACTTATGATTTTTCTTCTTGGGAAAATGCAACCGAATATGGTGTCGGTGGTGAGGGTGCTTACGGCAAACTTTATCCAAGAGGAATACCTTTCTTGAAGGATTATGGTCTTAAAGATTATGAGAATTCAAAGGATTATGAGAACTATACCGTAAAAAATCTTTTCGGTGAAAAAATCACTGTAGATATTCCATATAACGCACAGGTTACTACATACCTTAAAATAATAGCACCTGCAGGAAAGAAGATTCGCATAACAACTGAAAATACTTTAATCGGTGCAGTTTCAACTACCTATATAACTAAAGAGGGAGAACAGGAGTTTGAGTCTTTAGGCTGGGTTAACGGAGAACATATTACTTATGACATACCGAAAGGCGTTACAGTTGTTTCTCTCAAGTATCGTGAAACGGGATATGACAGTTCATTCTGTGGTGACTTCACTTGTGATGACGAATTTCTCAATTCCTTGTGGCAGAAATCACTTCGTACCCTTTATGTTACTATGCGTGACAACTTTATGGATTGTCCTGACAGAGAAAGAGCACAATGGTGGGGCGACGTTACAAGTGAAATGATTATGACAATGTACTCTATGGACAGCAACTCCTACCTGCTGTATCAAAAGGGTGTTCAGGCGATGCTTTCTCACGTTGACGACACAAAAGTGCTTCAGACTGTTGTGCCTATACAGGGTGACTATTTTGAACTTCCCGTTCAGCAACTTGCAGGAATCGTAGGTTTCCTCACCTACTATGAATACACCGGTGACAAGGCTTTTATAGAAAAGGTTTATGACGCTTCCCTTGACTACCTGAAGCTTTGGGAAATGGGTGAAAATAATCTTGTTGTTCATCGCAGTGGCTCATGGGATTGGCCTGACTGGGGCAATAAGGCGGATATGACAGCCATCGAAAATGCTTGGTTTTACTATGCTCTTTCTGCAACAGAAAAAATGGCAGAAATTTTAGAAAAAGACGAGGACATCTCATTTATTACCCAAAGAAAAGAGGTTATCGCAAAGGGATATAAGGCTCTCTGGACAGAAGAGGGCTTCAAAAGTGATGATGCGAAAAAGCCTGATGACAGAGCTAATGCCCTTGCAGTTTTGTCAGGACTTGCAGAAAAAGAGCAGTATGCAACTATAAAAAATGTGCTCATTACCACTAAAAACTCAAGTCCATATATGGAA
>JAZOWH010000246.1:0-10548 GCA_045659165.1 Candidatus Fimenecus sp.
ACGTTGACGAGTATACAGGCTATCGGTTTTACGATGAAAATTCAATTCTTCGTATGCAAGAGATTCTCTTTTATCGTGAGCTTGATTTTTCTTTGAAAGACATTGCCGAAATTTTATCATCCGAAAATTACGACAAAACAAAGGCTCTCGCAGAGCAGAAAAAACTTCTTATTCTCAAAAAAGAACGATTGGAAAGGCTTATTTCTGCTATTGACGATGTTGCGAAAGGAGAAAATATTATGAACGCATTTGATAACAGTGAATTTGAAAATTACAAACAAGAAGCACAAGAAAAATGGGGAAACACCGACGCATACAAGGAATATGCTGACAAAACAAAAAATTATTCAAAGAACAACTGGCAGAATATGACCGACGGGTTGAACGACATTCTCGCAGAATTCTCGGTATGTATGAAAAATGGTAACGAGCCTGACTCCGACGAGGCACAAAATCTTGTTAAAATGTTGCAGAATCACATCACAGAAACCTGCTACACCTGTACAAAAGAAATCCTTGCAGGTCTTGGTCAGATGTATGTATATGATGAACGCTTCAAGAATAACATTGATAAAAATGGTGACGGTACTGCAGAGTTTATCAGTGAAGCCATCGCAATCTATTGCACAAAATAATTACAAAGGCAACAGTGTAAAATCTGTTGCTTTTTATTTTGTAAGTGGTATAATTAATTGAAATTTTAACTGAAGTTGAATTCGTGTTCTATATTTAAGAAATCAGGCGGTATTATGAGCAAACGAAACATTGATATGCTTAGCGGTTCATTATTCAAAAACGTTATTGCATATACAATCCCAATAATTCTTACGGGAGTTCTGCAACTCCTTTTCAATGCAGCTGACCTTGTCGTTGTTGGTCGATTTTGTGGAAGTATTTCCGTTGCTGCTGTTGGAGCAACAAATTCCATCACTAATCTTATTGTCAACCTTTTTATTGGTTTATCGGTAGGTACTGGTGTTACTGTTGCTCAGGCACTCGGTGCAGGAGACAACAAAAAAGCTCACAGAACAGTTCACACTGCTCTTCCTACTGCCCTTATCGGTGGTGCAATTCTCACCTTTGTAGGTGTGTTTCTTTCTGAAACTTTCCTTAAATGGATGGATACTCCTGATGATGTGCTTCCTCTTTCTGCGCTTTATATGAAGATTTATTTTGGAGGAATCATCTTTATGATGATTTATAATTTCTGTGCATCTATTCTTCGTGCATCAGGTGACACAAAATCTCCTTTAATTTTTCTTACAATCTCAGGTGTCATAAATGTTATACTCAATGTAATTTTTGTTACAATTTTCCACCTTAATGTAGCAGGTGTTGCATTGGCAACTACAATTTCACAAGGCGTTTCTGCTGTGCTTGTCGTTATTGCTCTGCTTAAACGAAGTGACGCTTGTCAGTTGCATTTCTCTCAGATGCGATTCTACAAAGACGAATTTTTACAGATTTTAAAAATCGGTTTACCTGCAGGAATTCAAGGTTCACTATTTTCCATCTCAAACGTTATTATTCAGGCCTCAATCAATTCATTCGGTTCTGTTGTTATGTCCGGAAATGCTGCTGCATTGAGCATTGAAGGTTTCTTGTTTGTATGTCTTAATGCATTCCACCAGACAACACTTAACTTTACAGGTCAGAATATCGGCGCAAACAAATATAAAAGAGCAAAAAAAGTTCTGATTATGTGTCTGTGTTGTGTTCTAGCATTCGGTCTTATGTTATCAATATTGATGTACCTGTTAGGTCCACAGTTACTTTCAATTTACATTACTGACTCACCTGAAGCAATCAAATGGGGTCTTGAACGAATGAGCTGTCTTTTTATTCCGTATTGCCTTTTAGGTCTTATGGATGTATCCGGTGGTGGACTTCGTGGTATGGGTGTTTCCTTTGCACCTATGGTAATTTCAGTTATCGGTGTTTGTGGATTCAGAATAGGTTGGATTTATACAATTTTCCAATTACCAGAATTTCATTCACCTCAATGGCTCTATCATTCGTACACAATTTCTTGGGCCATTACATTCATAGCACAAACAATTGCTTATTTCATAACTTATAACAAGAAAAAACGGAGCATATCAAAATGAAACTGACTAAATATCTTTTCTGTTACTTCACAGGCAACGAACCTGAAAATGAATCTGTACATTTCGCTGTTTCTGATGACGGATATAATTTTACTGCATTAAACAACAATGAGCCTGTTATCAAACAGACTCTTGGCAAAAAATGTTGTCGTGACCCATATATTTTCCGTGGTCAGGATGGAGTTTTTCATATAATCGCAACAGATATGCGTTGTTATGATGGTTGGGCAAGTAACAACTCTATGGTTGTATGGGACAGTGTTGACCTTATAAATTGGGAAAATGAACGAATAATAGATTTTTCAAAATTTCAAGCTACAAAATCTGCAAATCGTGTTTGGGCTCCACAGGTTGTTTTTGACGAGAACAGACAGGAATACATGATTTATTGGAGCAACAACAATGAAGACGAGGGTTGGCACACTATCCCCTGGTATGCTTACACAAAAGATTTTGTTACTCTCACAACTGAACCACAGATTCTCTATAATCCTACAAGTGGTATGGCTGCCATTGATGGTGACATAATAAAGAAAGACGGAAAATTCTATCTTTTTGTTGCCGACGAAAAACAAGACGGCATTTGCTATGTTGTGTCTGACAACCTTACAGGACCATACTATGAACCTGAAAACAATAGAATTTCACTTGCGGATACTGCGCTTGAAGGTCATTGCACATATAAAATCCTTGATACAAACAAATATGTACTTATTGCTGACCAATTCCATGCAGGTGGATATTTTATGCAGGAATCCGACGATTTAATCCATTTTACAAAGGTGGACAAAGAAAAACATTCTCTCGACCATCTTCGTCCTCGTCATGGCTCAGTTATGCACATAACAGATGAAGAATTTGAGAGAATTGTGAATGCAAAATTTAAAATATGAAAAAAGGGCGTCTTTAACAGACGCCCAACATATTTAGAATATCAAATTTTTTATAAAAAGTCAATAGATTTTCAAAAGTTTTATTGGCGTATTGCACAAAATCTCTGTATTAAATAAAAGAAAAGTATCAACTTTGTACAAAATTACATATTGAAAAACTCTTTTTTCTGTGTTATATTATAGACACAGAAAGGAAACGGTGATTCCAATGTACAGGTAAATCACAAAGGTTCTTTAAAAGAAAACAAAGTTTAGTTTTAAAGAAGTAAAATAAGTGTAGCAAGCAGCACAGACGAAATTAAGATAAAAAATTTATATAGATAAATGCTTGCAAACTGAAAATTGTTTTTAAAGAAGAGCCAACCGAAAGTCTTCCAAAAATTGAAAATTAGGTTCTGATACATTAAAAGGTCTCGCTTTTCGAGAATATTTGATGACTGTAGAGAGTGTAGTGGAGTTGAAAATCAAAGTTTAGGAAGACAAAGAAAATCTGTAGAATGAGAGGTAGATAAAAAGATGTTAGATATCAAGAGTGAACAGAAGTAACCCTCCGAGTCAGTGAAAGATGTGTAAAGAAACATCGACTCCGAGGGTTATTTCATTTTTATAATCACATTTTAAACAATCTGTTTATTACGTCCTTAAGGGGCGATTTTTTTTGCTCAATTTTTGAAAAAACCATTGGAAATTCCTTGAAATACCGCTATTCCCGTATTATAATCTTACTCGTTACAAATCGTTCAACCGCAAATACAAAAAAGGAGATAATTTATGAGGTGGATTAAGCTTCACGAACCTGTCAAAGTTCCCATTTTCAAAAATGTCATATTTGCCCTTAAACTCATATGGGAAGCTGACAAAAGACTTTTAATCGGCTATCTTGTTACAGAAATTTCCAATAAGGTTTTATCTATGTATGTTCAAAATATTCTGTTTCTTAAAGTACTTTTGAGCATCATTGACGGGAAAGCAGATTTCATGACATATTTTACATATCTTTTACTATTCTTTGGTGTGTATTTCCTTGTAAATGTAATTTCTGCATTTGCAGAAAGAACCAGATTGATATCAACAAAAATCGTTCTTAAAAAACTCAACAACAAGATTTTCCAGAAAGCAACACAACTTGATGTAAGCTGTTATGAAAATCCTGAGTTCTATGACAAATATCAAAGAGCAACCCTAGTGCTTTCATCAAGTTATTTTGACCTGATTTGTTGGGATGTGGCTGCAATTATCGGTGGTATTATTGCATTAATTTGTGTTATAACAACCGTTACGGTTATTAACCCAATGTATCTGTTATTCTTATTGCCTGTTACTCTTGTATTTGTTATCGAAATTTACAAAAGCAAGGCAGTTTACAAACGTGACCTTGAAATGACAACAAACAACAGAATCAAGGCATATATCCAGCGCACAATGTTCTTAAAGGAATATTCAAAGGATATGAGAACATCAAACATCTTTTCAGTGCTTATTAAAAGATTCAAGCATGCAATCGATGCTAATGTTATGATTCTCAAAAAATATGGACTGAAACTATTTTTTTATAGCATGGCGAGTTCTCTTTTCAGTGATTTTATACCTATTATCGGTACATATGCCTTTGCGGGATATCAATTCATTTTCACACATTCACTTTCGATTTCATCATTTTCCGTTGTTCTTTCGTCAATCAACTCTGTTCGTGACTCCACAATGTCTATTGCAGAAGGCTTTGACGAGCTTTCACAGATGGCACTCTTTTTCCAGAATTTAAGAGATTTCTTTGACTATGAGCCAAAGATTATAGACGGTGGAAAAGATGCAGACAAATTTGAAAGCATTGAATTCAAAAATGTTACATTCGGTTACCCTGATACAAATAAAATAATTCTCAAAAATGTTTCGTTCAAAATCACTCGTGGTGAAACTATTGCCGTTGTCGGTGTAAACGGCGCAGGTAAATCAACACTTGTTAAACTGCTTTTAAGATTCTACGACCCTGACGAGGGCGAAATCCTTTATAACGGTATAAATGTAAAGGAATACAATGTTTCGTCACTTCGTAATGCATTTGCTACTGTATTTCAGGATTATAAAAACTTTGCAGTTTCAGTTAACGAAAACATTATGTGTCACGAATGTAATGACGAGGAAAAGGAAATTGCAGAAAAAGCACTTCGTCGCAGTGGCGTCTGGGAAAAGATTCAAAGTCTTCCAAAAGGTGCTGACACAGTTCTTACACGTGAATTTGAAATTGATGGCGCAGGTCTTTCAGGTGGCGAAAATCAAAAAGTTTCTGCCGCTCGACTTTTCGCAAGAGATTTTGAAATCGCAATTCTTGATGAACCAAGTTCAGCTCTTGACCCAATTGCCGAATACAAGATGTATGAAAACTTAATTGAAGTAACAAAGAATAAAACTGTTATCTATATTTCACACAGACTTTCAAGTGCTGTGCTTTCTGACAGAATTTTTGTACTTGGTAATGGTACGATTCTTGAATCAGGCTCACATAGTGAACTTATGGCACAGAATGGTGAATACAGCAAGATGTTCACTTTACAGGCATCAAGCTATAAAGGAGAAAGTGAGGTGAGTGAAAATGTTTAAGAAAAAGAAAAACGAAAAGACAATTCACTCAATGCCGTCCAACATTTTCTTCTTTATAAAGTTACTTTTCAGCGTTTCTCCCCTTCTTGTAATTGGTGAATTTATGTGGGGACTTTTGATGATATTACCTAATAACCTTATCCGTGTTATTGGTGTTAAATATATCATTGATGTTGTGACAGAAGGTACTGACCTTGAAAGAATTTTCTATGCTGTCCTTGTTATTGCTCTCATTCTTATTCTTTCAACAGTTATTTCGTGGCTGTTCAGGGAATTTTACTGGAATATGGAGAGAGAAAAACTCTATTATGGTCTGAATCAGAAACTCTATGACAAGGCAAGAAGTCTTGACCTTGAGTCCTATGACAATCCTGAATTCTATAACAATTTCATTCTCACTATTGAATCTTCATCAGGTAATATTCAAAACCTTTTAGGCCTTGTGAGAATGTATGTAGGACATATCATTTCACTTATAACTGTTTCTTCAGTCTTATTGACCATTGACCCATGGTGTCTTCTCATCATCCTTGTTGTTATATGTGTATTTCTTCCTATCAGTAAAAGAGTTGGTACTCTTATGATGGAAAGACGAATAGATAATGCGAAATATCACCGACGAGCAGATTACTTTCAACGTATTTTCTATTTACAGGATTACGCAAAGGAAGTGCGAATGAATAACATTTCACCTTTGCTTATTGATAGATACAACGATGCTGCAGACGATGTTATCAATAACCAGAAAAAATACTGGAACAAGATATCCGCACTTAACTGTACACAGAAAGTTGGAGTTCAAGGTCTCGGATTTATGTTTATCCTCCCTCTTTATCTTGGATATTGTGTGCTTGTAAAAGACACTCTTTCTGCAGGTGATTTTGTTGCTACATTCAATGGAGCGCATGCAGTTGCTATGTCTTTCCAATTCCTTACCATCTGGGCTTTGGCTCGTTTTTCGGAACAAGCAAAGATGATTGATAAATATCGTGAATTCTTAAATGCAGATTTCAAGATTAAAAATGGTGGTGAACAGGTAAAGAAAACTGAGCCAAAAGAAATCACCATTAAAAATCTTTCATTCACCTACCCTAACAATGACAAGCCTACTCTTGAGGATATTAACCTTACAATAAAGCCTTATGAAAAGATTGCTCTTGTAGGCTACAATGGTGCAGGTAAAACAACGCTCACAAACCTGTTATTAAGACTTTACGACGCTACCGAAGGTGAAATACTTATCGATGGTGAAAACATCAAGAATGCCACAGCAGACTCACATCGTGACCGTTTTGCAGCAGTATTTCAGGACTTTCAGATTTTCTCATGTAGTCTTGGTGAGAATGTTGCCCTTGATGTTAACCCTGATGAAAAAAGAGTATGGGATGCACTTAAAAACAGTGGTTTCAATAAAGAACTTAAAAATGGAATCAACTCTGAGCTTTTAAGAGAATTTGATGATGAGGGTGTTATGTTCTCTGGTGGTGAGGCTCAGAAAACCGCCATTGCAAGAGCGTTTTATAAGGACTGTCCTTATGTTATTCTTGATGAGCCAAGTGCAAACCTTGACCCTGTTGCTGAATATAACCTTAATCAGGCTATGATTGAAGCAGCTGACAAGAAAACTGTTATTTTCATTTCTCACAGACTTTCCACAACAGTTAATGCAGACCGAATTTATGTTATGGAAAAAGGCCGCATTATCGAAAGTGGTAGCCACGACGAATTAATGAACTTAAACGGCACATATGCATATATGTTTAATTTGCAGGCAGAAAAATATAAAACAGAATAATAGAAGCTCGGTAGTAATACCGAGTTTTTATTTTTTTCTTTACATTATTTTCTCTTTTATGTTACAATATACAAAACAAAAACAAAGGAGAATATTATGTTAGCTATTGTACGTTACATAACTGCCATTGTTATGGTGGCATTCAATCTTTTTAACTTCCTTTTCAACGACTATGCTTATCCTGCATTATCAAGAAAGGATGCTTATCTTTTCGTTTATTTCACAGGCAATTCTGTAGAAGAACAGAGAATCAATATGGCTATCAGCTCTGATGGTTATAGATTCCAGGCACTTAATGATAACAAACCAATAATTGAGCAGAAACTTGGCACTGGTTGTTGTCGTGACCCTTATGTGCTTAAAGGTCAGGATGGTTGCTATTACATTGTAGCAACTGACATGGATGCTAACCTTGGTTGGACATCAAACCATGCACTTGTAACATGGAAATCAGAGGACCTTATCAACTGGACTGACGAAACAGTAATTGACATCCGTGACCTTGGCGGTGAATTCGCAAACACAACTCGTGCTTGGGCTCCACAGGCTATTTGGGACCCTGAGGTAGAAATGTATATGGTTTACTGGGCACATTCAACTGTTGAAAACGATATCGCTGGTCACTATTATGCATATACAAAGGATTTCAAAACATTTGAAACTGAACCAAAGCCACTTTATGGTAGATGGGAAGAAGGTATTCAGTGTATTGATGCCGATATCGTTTACAACGAAGAAAATGGTTATTACTATCTTTATTTCAAGTATGACGAAACACAGAAAATTGCCTATGTTAAGTCAAAAAATCTCACAGGACCTTATGATACTGAAGAGCCTGTAATCGTTTCACTTGGATATTTCGGTGTTGAAGGCAGCACAATGTACAATATTAATGGTACTGATTCATGGGTTATGATTATGGATGAGTATGGTACTGGCCACTTCTATACACAGCAGACAAATGACTTTGAAAACTTCAAACGAGTTAATCGTGATATTACTGCTATGGACCACTTAAAGCCTCGTCATGGCTCAGTTGTAACAATAAGTGCAAAGGAATATAAAGCACTTAAAAACGAATTCGGTGTTCAGGAAATCCCTGATAATCCAACAATTAAATAATATATTGAATTTTTTTAAATTTGTGATATAATTAATTCAACAAGGAGTGATTGTATATGTTTAATTCAATTATAAACTTTTTTATGGCAATAATTCTTTTTATTCTTTCTCTTTTTGGCCTTGGAAAGGGCAATGGAAACAGTGGTAATACAGAACCACCTTTTGATGGTGCTGAAATTTGCGAAAACTGTGGAAACTATATTGTTCTTGACAATTACACAGGTAATACAGTCGTTGGTGACTACTGTGATGGACAGTGCAACCAGTGGAATGGAGATTTTGAAATATAAATCAATGAATTTTGAGAGGGAATTTGTAATGAATTCCCTCTTTTTTATGTACAACCTTCTTACAAAATGATATAATCAAATCAAGGAGTGATACAATGAACAAAAAGATTTTATCATTAATTTTAGCATTAGTTGTTATTCTCAGTGTCATTTTTGCAATTTCAGGATGCAATAAAAATGTGGCAGACAATTCAACAGATATAACATCTGAAACTGAAAATTCAGTTGATAAAAACATAGAATCAGAGACAACAGAAAACAAGACAGATATTGACGAAACTGAAACACATTCATCAGAAAAGCCTGACGAATCGACAACGGACAAGAAAGAGCCTGAGACAACAACAAAGTCCCCTGATAAGTGCGAGGTTTGCGGAAACATTATAGTTCCTGACACATATAAAGGCGATACAGTTGTTGGTGACTACTGTGATGGTAATTGTGACCAATGGAATGGCTCCCTTGAAGTATAAAACCTAATAAAAAAAGAGGTAATTCAATCAAAATTACCTCTTTTAATTTTATCTTTATTAAGGTTTATTCACCTTTCATTTCAAGGAGTTTAACTGTGCCGTCATAAGCAGCCTGTGAAACCTTGATTGAATCGAAAATTGCAGCCTTGATATCGTCATCAGTTGCACCAAGTTCTCTTGAATAGCTATCAGGGATGAAAAGATTTACATCCATGATATCTGCAAGTCCGTCAACATCAATACCACTTTCAATACCCTTTTCAGCGTATTCTTTCTTAACTCCGCCAAGACCCATACGCATCATCCAAGGAGCAACGCTGATGATTTTACGGTTTTCGCCCATACCTCTTGCAGCATAAACAATCTTAAGGAATTCTTTCCATGTAAGGTTATACATGCTGATAGGCCAAGCTTTTGCACCCTCTGATTTTTCAGCAGCACCAACGATAACTTCGCCAACCTGACGAACTGTAAGCATTGCTGTACCACCACCTGGGTACATTGTGAATGGAAGTTTATCCATTCTCTTAATCTGTTCAATAAGGATAACCCAAACAGGCTTTCTACCTGGCTGTGTACCAAAGATGTATGGAAGTTCAAGAACAGATACATCAAAGTTTTCATCAGCAAATGAGAATGCAACATTTTCCTGGTCAATACGGCTTCTGATATAAGGATGCTTTTCAGTAAGCTTCATATCAGGTCTTTCCTTTGCAAGGTATGCAAAGTATGAACCAAGGATAACAGCCTTCTTAACGCCAACTTCTTTACAAAGTGGAAGAATTCTTTCAAGTGGCTGAATGTTGTATTTGTAATATGCATCATAAACAGGTGCAGGGAATTCAACACGCTCGTCGATACCTGCTGCAAAAACGAAACAGTCGTGTCCACGAAGAAGTTCACGAATTTCGTCATCTGATTTTTCATAGATGTTGCAGAATTCCAATTTCATTTCCTGTGGAATTGGAGCGCCCTGTGGAAGTGGAGGAAGAGCAACACTTGTTACTTCGTGTCCTCTTTCAATAAAAATTCTTGCAGCTTCGCAGCCTAAAAGACCTGTGCCGCCAATCATAAATACTTTCATTCTGTTACCTTCTCCTTAAAGTTATCAAAGATTTCAGGACCATATACATTGTTTTCACCCTGACGGTCCCAAACCTGAGCAAAGAATGGGTTGATTCTTGCTTCTTCATCATAATCCCATGGCCAAGGAAGTTCAACTGGACACCAGTGACCACCTTTAAGTACAAGGTTTGGTGACATTTCAAA
>JAZOWH010000247.1:0-1951 GCA_045659165.1 Candidatus Fimenecus sp.
TATGATCCACTAGCTCAGTTGGCAGAGCACTTGACTTTTAATCAAGGTGTCCGGAGTTCGAATCTCCGGTGGATCACCAAAAAGAAGAGTACACGAAAGTGTGCTCTTTTCTTTTTGTCACGAAGTGACGGAGATATGTCGCTTACGCTCAGAATGACTGATAAAATCGGCTTTATTTTACAATTTACATTGCAGACCATTAACAAAAAACAAACAGTTGATAAAGTGGTTGATATTTAGTATAATTGAGAGTGAGGTGTTTATATGATTACTCCAACAATTAAACTTTACGAAAACGATTCATATATAAAGGAATTTACTGCAACTGTTGTTTCTTGTGAAGAAAAAGACGGTGCATACTTTGTTGTGCTCAACGAAACTGCATTTTTCCCTGAGGGTGGCGGACAGGATGCTGACAAGGGTAAAATCGGTGAAGCAGATGTACTTGATGTGCAAATCAAGAATGATATTATTTATCACAAAGTGAATAAATCATTCAACGAAAATGAAAAAGTGACTTGTACACTCGACTGGGAAACTCGTTTTTCTCGTATGCAGAATCACACTGGTGAACACATTGTTTCGGGTGTAATTCACAGCCTTTTTGGTTACAACAATGTGGGATTTCATATGAATGATACTCTCATTACGCTCGATGTTGACGGACCATTGACCGAAGATGACATAAAGGCAGTTGAGCTTAAATCAAACAAGGCGATATATGATAATAAGAGCATAAGAGCCATTTATCCTACTGCAGAAGAGTTGCCTGATTACGATTATCGTAGTAAACTCAATATCACAGAGGGTGTTCGTCTTATTGAGATTGAAGGCACTGACCTTTGCGCTTGTTGTGCACCACACGTTGCAAAGACAGGTGAAATCGGCATTATTAAAATTCTTTCATTTATTCCATATAAAAAGGGTACACGAATCGAAATGATTTGTGGCTTGTTGGCGCTTAATGATTACTCAAGCCTTCACAGTATGAACAAGAGTATGATGAATATGTTCTCTGCAAAACGAATGGAAGTTGTTTCTGCAGTTGAGCGTGTACAGAATGAAGTTGCTGAACTTAAAGCAGAAATCAAGAAGCTTATGGGTGAAATGGCAAGTCTTAAAATGGAGAAATACTCAAATGACAACAAGGCTTGTGTGTTCATTGACGGAGTTTCTTATGACGAGTTGAGAAATTGCTCAAATGAACTTATTGAACAGTATGAATATTGCTATCTTTTCTCAAATACTGATGAAAACAATTACATTTATGTTGTTTCAAGTAAAGAAAACAATGTCCGTGAGTTGGTGCAGAATCTCAACAAAGCCTTTAACGGTAAAGGTGGCGGACGAGATACCTATGCACAGGGCAAAATTGTAGCAGAGTCAAAAGAAGATATCAAAAAGTTTATATTATAAAAATAAAGACCGAAGGGAATAAATCCTTTCGGTCAATTTTTTATATTTATTGAGAAGAATTCTGCATTTTGCATTCTGAATTCTGCATTCATATTATTCTCCAGTCGATTTCTGTCATACCCTTGGATTTCAAGAATTCGTTTGCTTTTTTGAAGTGTCCGTTGCCGAAAAATCCGTTGTATGCAGAAAGTGGACTTGGATGTGCAGACTGAAGCACTAAATGGTTAGGATTTGTAATAATTTTTGTCTTTGCTCTTGCGTTTGCACCCCAAAGGAGAAATACCATAGGCTCAGGTCTTTGGTTAAGAAGTGAAATCACATTATCTGTAAAGATTTCCCAGCCCATACCTTTGTGGCTGTTTGGTTGACTTTCTCTTACAGTTAAAACTGTGTTCATCATAAGAACACCTTGTTTAGCCCAATATGTAAGTTCACCGTGGTCTGGAATCGGATATCCGTATTCAGCGTAAATTTCCTTATACATATTCTGTAATGACGGTGGTGCTTTAACTCCTTTTTGTACAGAAAAGCAGAG
>JAZOWH010000248.1:0-3758 GCA_045659165.1 Candidatus Fimenecus sp.
TGTGGTAAAATCGGTGAAAATCTTCACACAGTTGTAGCTGATGATGAAGCAGGTACAATCACAGTTGACGGCAAAACTCTTAAAATCTATGCTAAGGCTAACGCTGCAGAACTCCCATGGGGCGAAATCGGTGTTGACGTAGTTCTTGAATGTACAGGTTTCTACTGCTCAAAAGATAAGAGCCAGGCTCATATCGATGCAGGTGCTAAGAAAGTTGTTATTTCTGCTCCAGCAGGCAACGACCTCAAGACAATCGTTTACTCAGTTAACGAAAACACACTTACAGCTGATGACACAATCATTTCAGCAGCTTCTTGTACAACAAACTGCCTTGCTCCTATGGCAAAGGCTCTCAATGATTATGCTCCAATCCAGAGCGGTATCATGGCTACAATCCACGCTTACACAGGCGACCAGATGATTCTCGACGGTCCTCACAGAAAGGGCGACATGAGAAGAGCTCGTGCTGGTGCTGCTAACATCGTTCCTAACTCAACAGGTGCTGCTAAAGCTATCGGCCTTGTTATTCCAGAACTTAACGGCAAACTTATCGGTGCTGCACAGAGAGTTCCTGTTCCAACAGGTTCAACAACAATCCTTACAGCAGTTGTTAAGGGTGCTGACGTTACTAAAGACGGCATCAACGCTGCTATGAAGGCTGCTGCATCAGAAAGCTTCGGCTACAACGAAGACGAAATCGTTTCTTCAGACGTTATCGGTATGAAGTACGGCTCACTCTTCGATGCAACACAGACAATGGTTGCTAAGATTGCTGATGACCTCTATGAAGTTCAGGTTGTTTCTTGGTATGACAACGAAAACAGCTACACATCACAGATGGTTAGAACAATCAAGTACTTCGCAGAACTTTAATTCTAAAAAGTATATAAAAATTAGAGCAGGTGTAAAAACCTGCTCTTTTTGTTTAATGAATTATAATTTGTTAAGGTAAAGAAAAAGGGATGTCAATTTGACATCCCTACATTTTGCGCTTTGCGTTTTGCATTTTGCACTTATTTCTTCATCTGGTCTAATGTTTTGTGGAAAGATGGGAGGAATTCCTGTGCGAAAATCTGTACTTCTTCTAATTCGTTCTTTTCGATTGATTTGAGAAGTTTTTCTTCGGCTTCACAGAATTCACTGTTACCCGCTTTTCTTTCTTCAACACATTTTAAATAGCCACTGATTTTGTCGGCAGCCTTCACGAGCTTCCACAACTCTTTATCTTCATTCTTTTTCTTGAAAAGTGAGTCATAAGAGGGGAGTAAGTCTTCAGGAAGCATAGAAAGAAGCTGTTTTGTTGCATTTTTTTCAACTGATTTATATGCTTCTTTTGTTTCCTTACTGTAATACTTAACAGGAGTTGGCAAGTCACCTGTAATTATTTCAGGTGTGTCGTGATAAAGTCCTAAAAGAGATGCTCTTTCACAGTTGTAGTCCTTGCCTAAACGCTGATTACCGATAACGGCAAGGGCATAGCAAAGTTGTGCCACTTCTGCTGAATGCTCACTTAATGTTTCGTATCTTGTATTTCGCATCAAAGCCCAACGGTTTATGTATTTGGTACGTGATGTGAAAGCAAAAAAGTCATTTTTACCCATCAGATGTCCTCTTCTCTGAAACTTACTTTAAGTTCATCACGACTGAGCTTGATTTTTGTGTATTTAACACCTGCTGCATCAAACATTCGGCGAGAAACTCTGTTTCCAACTGTGTCCTTGTATTTATCAGAAATATAAAGAACTTCCTTGATACCACTCTGGATAATTGCCTTTGCACATTCGTTGCAAGGGAAAAGAGCAACATAAATTTTGCATCCCTTTAAATTTCTGCCACCATTGTTGAGAATTGCATTGAGTTCAGCGTGGCAAACATATGGATATTTTGTGTCAAATTCGTCACCACTTCTGTCCCAAGGGAATTCGTCATCATTACAACCATGAGGGAAACCGTTGTAGCCTACTGACATAATTTTGTTGTTGTCGTCAACGATACAAGCGCCAACCTGTGTGCTTGGGTCTTTACTTCTGTATGAAGAAAGCAAAGCAATACCCATAAAATATTCGTCCCAGCTGATATAATCTTCTCTTTTAGCCATTTTTATTCACCCTTTATCCTTTTCCAATATTCTTTTGCCATTTGTTCGGTTTTGTTGTCACCGAATTCATAATATTTTTTATTTTTCAAATTGTCGGGAAGATACTGTTGCTTAACCCAACGGTTTGGATAATCGTGTGGGTACAGATAATGCTGACCCTTAACCGTTGCATCTTCACCGTCATAATGCTTATTCTGTAACTGTCTTGGAATTTTACCGTAATTGCCTTTTCGCACGTCATCAAGAGCAGCAAAAATTCCATCGTGACCTGTATTCGATTTTGGACTTGTAGCCACAAGCACAACTGCATTACCCAGTGGAATCGCAGCCTCAGGCATACCAACCTGCATAGCAATATCACAAGCAGATTTAACGATTGGCATAATCTGTGGATATGCAAGACCAACATCTTCACTTGCACAAATGAGAAGTCGACGAATTGCCGAAACCATATCTCCTGCCTCTAAAAGTCGTGCAAGATAATGAAGTGCAGCATCAGGGTCGCTTCCACGCATACTCTTCTGATAAGCAGAAAGAATGTCATAATGCTCGTCACCTGCTTTGTCATAACGGAAAGTATTTTTCATTGTAAGACTGCCTGTGTTTTCAAGAGTAATCACTCTTTTATTGTCAGTAATACTTGCTGAAAGTACACAAAGTTCAACAAAATTCAAGGACTTTCGCACATCACCACCACAGGCTGTTGCAATATGCTCACAAACACCATCTTCAATTTCAAGTGGAATTCCGGTTTCTGTTTCTAAAAAGTCAAATCCACGCTTGATATTTGGAACAATATCTTCAGGTGTAACGGATTTGAACTCGAAAACAGTACAACGGGAAAGCACCGCTGAATATATGTAAAAATACGGATTTTCCGTTGTGGATGCAATCAATGTGATTTTACCACTTTCAATATATTCAAGTAAAGACTGTTGTTGCTTTTTGTTGAAATACTGAATCTCGTCAAGATACAAAAGAATTCCGTTTGGTGCAGCAAATGTGTCAAGCTCACTTACAATCGCCTTGATGTCGGCAGTACTTGCGTTTGTTCCGTTAATGTGGTGGAGTTTGCGATTTGTGTTTTTCGCAATAATCCTTGCAAGAGTTGTTTTGCCTGTGCCTGACGGACCATAAAATATTAAGTTTGGTAAATAGCCTGACTCAACAATGTTGCGTAATGGCATATTTTCACCTAAAAGGTGGCGTTGTCCAACCATATCATCAATGGTTTGTGGACGAAGTCTGTCTGCTAAAGGTGTTGACATAATTTCACTTCACTAAATCTAAAATTTCTTCTGCTGTGTCTACAATATATTCTGCATTGTATTCCTTGAAATCCTCGACTGTGCCAAAGCCATAAGTCACAGCACAGCAAGGGATACCAACCTGATGAGCACCATCAATGTCGAATTTTGTATCACCCACCATAAGTGTTTCGTGGAGAGTCGCACCGATGTTTTTCATAGCATTTTCGATAACTGTGGCTTTACTTTCACTTGTATTGTCAAATTCTGTACCACCAAGGAAATCAAAGTATTTTTTTATGCCAAGATTTTCGCAAATCTGGTCAACAAAATGCAGAGGCTTTGAAGATGCTGTTGCAAGGATATAACCTTGTTCTTTTAAAGCTTTCAATGTTTCAGCAACACCATCATAG
>JAZOWH010000249.1:0-4571 GCA_045659165.1 Candidatus Fimenecus sp.
TAATGGCGCTATTGTGGATGTTTTTTCTGACATAAGACCTAATCCAACAACAGACAATGTGAATGATTGTGTCAGTGTTATACGAAAAAACAATGCTGATTTTGCAGTTGCACTCGGTGGTGGCTCACCAATGGATTGTTGTAAGGCTGCTTGTGCTATTGCAAAGGGTGATGATATTATCGAAAGTTATCACACAGGTGGAAAACCAATTAACAAAGACGAAGTTATTCCTATGATTGCCGTTGCTACAACAAGTGGTACAGGTAGTGAAATCACAAATATTTCAGTGCTTACTGATTTGAGTAAAAATGTGAAATCAACAATGAATGACCCTCTTATGTATCCAAAGGCAGCTATTGTTGACCCAAGACTTACATTGAGCGTACCACCAAAAGTTACAGCATCAACAGGTCTTGATGTATTAAGCCACGCACTTGAAAGTGTATGGAGTGTACTTCATCAGCCGATTTGCGAAAGTTGTTCTGTTCATGCAACAAAACTCGTGTTTGAGTGGTTATACAAAGCGTACTGTGAGCCTGACAATCTTGAAGCTCGTGAAAAAATGGCAGAGGCATCTATCGTTGCAGGTGTAGCATTCTCAAATCCTCGTACAGCAGGTAGTCACGCTTGTTCATTCCCACTTACAAACCTTTACGGTGTCCCTCATGGTGAGGCTTGTGCAATGACACTTGATTTCTTCACAAGATACAATGCAGAGGCTGAAAATGGCAGACTTAATAAATTTGCACAGAATTGTGGCTTTAAAGATGCTTATGAAATGGCTGATGGAATTACAGAATTAAAAAAGAAGATGGAAATGGCTTGTACTTTAAAGAAAATTGGTGTAAAATCTTTAGATGAGATTGAAACACTTACAAAAATGAGTATGACGCCACTTATGGAAAGAAATATGATTCCACTTTCTTATGATGACATAAAAAATATGTATATTTCAATATGGGGTGAATAGAATGGTTATTCTGTTTGTTTTACTTGCTTTGATTTTGCTTTTAGTTGCAGTTCTTACATTCAATACAGTAAAAGCATCACGAAAAGCAAGAAAACTTTCTGATTTTAAACCTTTTTATAATGATGACGAAATTCAATACTATGTGTCACGACTCAGAAAGATGATTCAGTGTAAAACAGTTTCTGTGAAAGACAGTTACGACGATACTGAATTCAAAAAACTTCGTGATGTGATGACAGAGCTTTTCCCAACATTACATAATGTAAGTGAAAAAATGACATTTTCAGATGACTGTTGGATATACAAGATAAAAGGTAAAGACGACAGCAGAAATATTATGCTTATGTCACACCACGATGTTGTTGATGTAACAGGTGAGTGGGAACACGACGGTTTTTCAGGTGAAGTTGCAGATGGTAAAATCTGGGGCAGGGGAACAGTTGATACAAAAACCCCACTTTTTGCTGAATTCTCTGCACTTGAAGAACTTCTTAATGAAGGATTCCTGCCACCTTGTAATGTATGGATTGGTTCTTCTCATAACGAAGAGCTTGGTGGTGACGGAATTCCAACAGCGCTTACATATTTTAAGGAAAATAATATTACATTTGAAGTAATTCTTGACGAAGGCGGTGCACTTATTGAACCTCCTTTGGGTGGAATGAAATGTGATAAATGTGGTATGGTGGCAGTTCACGAAAAGGGCAGAATAAGTCTTATTTGTACTGCAACTGCTGAAAGTGGCCACGCAAGTCTTACTGCGGCAACAACTCTTACTCCTGTTGAGAGAATGTCTGCATTTATAAACGAAGTCACAACAAAGGATATCTTCATTCGTCGCATAAATCCACAAGTAGAAGCAATGTTTAAGCATTTAGGACCATATTGTGGTTTTCCAATGAATATGCTTTTTGCTAATTTGTGGCTTTTCGGTGGAATTATAAAAAAGGTAATGCCTAAAATCAATGCACAGGCAGGTGGACTTATCGGCACAACTTGTACATTCAATAACATTGAGGGTAGTAGCGCATCAAAACAATGCACAGCAAAGGCTTTTGTTCGACCTGTTGACGAAGATGATTTCGAAGAAGATTTGAAAATGTTTAAATCTGTTGCGTCAAAATATGCCATAACTGTTGAAATGACAGAGGATAGCGAGTATCATGGTCCTGCAGATATGACAAAGCCACAGTTTGAATACACAATGAACTGTATCGGTGAGATTTTCCCACAGTATCCTGCTTCACCATTTATTCTTCCTGCAGGTACAGATGCAAGAACACTTACTGATGTGTGCGAATGTGTACTTCGATTTGCTCCGATTAAGCTTTCAGCACAACAGTTATCATCAGTTCATAGTGAAAACGAAAATATAGATGTTGACTCAGTTGCAAACTGCGTCGCATTTTATAAACATTATATTAAAAATTATAAATAGGGGAGATATATTATGAGTAATTGGATTGACAACAAAACAGTCATCATCACAGGTGCTTCAGCAGGTATTGGTAAGGGTGTTACAGAAACACTTATCAAAAAGCATAACTGTAAAGTTATCGGTATCGCAAGAAGTCAGGAAAAAACAGAAAAATTTGTTGAGGAATTAGGTGAATATGCAAAGAATTTCTCATACAGACTCTTTGACGTTTCAGTTAAAGAAAACTGGTTTGAGTTTGCAGATTATCTTAAAGAAAACGATATTCACCCTGATGTTCTTATTAACAATGCTGGTATCTTACCAAAGTTCAATAAGACACAGAATTACTCAATCGAAGAAATCGAAAGAGTAATGAACATCAACTTCTATTCAGCAGTTTATTCAATCAAGGCATTGTTGCCAATGATTCTTGAATCAAGCACACCTGCAATCATCAACGTTGCTTCTTCCGCTGCTTTAATGGCTCTTGCAGGTACTTCTACATATTCAGCAAGTAAAGCAGCTCTCAAGTCATTTACAGAGTCTTTAAGAGAAGATTTAAGAGGCAAATGCTATGTTTCAGTTATCTGCCCAGGCTTTACAAAGACAGATATCTTCCGTAATCAGGATTCAAACACAGCAAAAGGCGAAAAGATGATTAACGCTATCAGCACAGACTGTGACAAGATGGTTAAGATGATTTGCAACGGTATCGCAAACAAGAGAGAACTTATGATTTTCGGTTTCGATGCTGACTTTATGAAGATTTTCGGCAGACTTACTCCTGTACAGGGCGGACGCCTTTTCAGCGCAGTAATGAAAATGTCAAAGCTTCCATTATTCGATGCAGTATTTAAAGATTAATAATTTGTAATTTTAACCAATATGGTCATTGTAAGGGACGTCGACTCGGCGTCCCTTTTTTATTTATATAAATAATGAATGATGAAAAATTTATGTAAAAAAACAAATAAAAAGAGGAGAGTGAAAACTCTCCTCTGATTTTATGTATTTATGAAATTATAATTTCATTGCAACGTCCCAAGCGCCCCAGATAACTGTACGAAGGTTACCAACCTTGTTAGCATCACCGATAACGTGAACGTGCTTTGATTTTTCTGCAACAGGAGCTGGCTTGTAACCAACTGAAAGGATAACGCTGTCAGCCTTAACATCAACTGTCTTACCGTCTTTGCCCATGATTGTAACGCCATCGTCACGGATTTCAGTTGTACGGCTTTCAAGATATACAGGAACATTGTATGCCTTGAAGAAGTCACGAAGGTAACTTGTGTTAGCAAGAGCAACACCAGGAGTTGTGATAAGGTCATCCTGCATTTCAACGATAACAGGTTTCTTGCCCTGAAGATAAAGTTCATAAGCAATTTCACAACCTGTAAGACCACCACCGATAACAACTACGTTGTCACCTGCAAGGCTGTTGTCAAGAAGGAAGTCAACTGCTTCGATTGCCTTGTCAGCACCCTTGATTGGAATCTTGTTAGCAACTGAACCTGTTGCTACGATAACTTCGTCAGCACCGAGAGAAGCAACATCTTTAACTTCTGTGTTCATATGAATCTTGATTGAATCGTAACGCTTGATTTCACGGTTGTACCATGCAATAAGGTCACGGTCTTTTTGTTTGTATGATGGAGGAGCAGCTGCGATAAATACACCACCGAGCTTGTCACTCTTTTCATAAAGTTCAACTGTATGACCACGCTGTGCACAAACCATAGCAGCTTCCATACCACCGATACCGCCACCGATAACAGCAATCTTCTTAGCCTTTTTAGCAGGCTTGATTTGGTATTTCTTTGACTGCATTGTCTTAGGGTTAAGAGCACAACGAGAAAGTCCCATTGTATCAGTAAGGTCCTGAGTATTAGCGTGACCCTTTGATGTTGAGAAGTTGAAGCAACCTGCGTGACAGCAGATACAAGGCTTGATTTCTTCAACTCTGTCATCAATAAGTTTTGTAATCCATTCAGGGTCAACAAGGAACTGACGAGCAATACCAACACCGTCGATTTTGCCATCAGCTACTGCCTGAGCACCAACGTCAGGTTCCATTCTACCTGCACAAACAACAGGGATATCAACAAACTTCTTAATGTGAGCAACGTCTTCAAGGTTACAGTTCTGTGGCATATACATTGGTGGATGTGCCCAGTACCATGA
>JAZOWH010000250.1:0-5268 GCA_045659165.1 Candidatus Fimenecus sp.
GAGGAAGATATAAATTTCTCAAAACTTATCCGTCAGCTCAATGACATACCGGGTGATTTCACAATCCGATTTATGACCTCACATCCAAAGGATTGTACAAAAGAGCTTATTGACACAATAGCAGAATGTGAAAAAGCATCAAAGCATATTCATCTCCCTGTGCAGTCGGGTAATAACAGAGTTTTAAAGGAAATGAATCGTCGATATACTCGTGAAAAGTATCTTGAACTTATAAATTATGCAAAGGAAAAAATTGAAGGACTATCCCTTACAAGTGATATAATCGTTGGTTTCCCTGGTGAAACATATGAAGAATTCTGCGATACATTGTCACTTGTTAAAGAAGTTGGATATACTTCACTTTTCACGTTCATTTTCTCAAGTAGAAAAGGTACAAAGGCGTCACTTATGGATGACCCTGTACCTTATGAAGAAAAGAATAAATGGTTTAAAGAACTCTGTGATTTACAGGAAAGTATTGCAGCAAATCACAGTGCAGAAATGAAAGGTAAAACCTACCGTGTACTCTGTGAGGGTGACAGTAAAACTCTCGACGGATATCTGGCAGGTAGAACTGATGGTAATGTTATTATTGAATTTCCATCTGACGATAAAAGTTTAATTGGTAAATTCTGTCATGTAAAAGTGACAGAACCATTGAACTGGCTCGTCCGTGGTGAACTCATTAAATAAAAAATAAAGTAAAAATAAAGGAGCAAAAACAAAATGTCACTCGAAAAACTTACAAGAGAACTTGGTAAAGCAATTCAGCAGGATGAAAGATATCTTGCAATGCAGAAAGCTATCGAAGCTAACGAAAAGGATACAGCACTCAATGAGCTTATGGGTAAAATCCAGCTTATTCAGGTTTCTGCACAGCACGAAGCTTCAAAGGAAACACCTGATGAAGGTAAAATGCAGGCATATAACGAAGAATTCCAGGGTGTTTACACACAGATTATGATGAATCCAAATATGCAGGCTTATGAAAAAGCAAGACAGGATATCGACGAACTTATGAACTACCTTACAGGTATCCTTGCTATGTGTGTTAACGGTGATGACCCAGACACATGTGACCCTAAAGCACATTCATGTGGTGGTGACTGTTCAGGTTGTCATTGTGACTGTGGCGACGAAGGTTGTAGTCACTAATTTAAACCTAATTCGGAGACTTGGCTCCCCTGAAAGGGCGCGAGCATCCGGTGGATGCTGAATTAGCGCTGTCTGAGCCGGCAGGCGAGTAGGGGAGCTGTCACCGCAAGGTGACTGAGGGGTTAATAACTCGTTTGTAAAACAAACATATCGAGTTCTAAAGTAACATATCGAGATATTGCGTAGCAATAGCATATCGAAAATTCCGTAAGGAATTTATATCGTCAAAACAAAAGGTCGATATGTGTGATAAATCACACTCGATATATTTATCTTACGATAAATTCGATATAATTTCATTTAATAAAATTTCGATATGTTCACCTGCGGTGAACGAGAAACAAAACTTTATTACCAAAGAAGGAATCAAAAATATGGCACTTTCACCAATGATGCAACAATATTTTCAAATAAAACAGAATTATGAAGACACCATATTGATGTTTCGTCTTGGTGACTTTTACGAAATGTTCTTTGATGATGCAAAAACAGCATCAAAAGAGCTTGAACTTGTATTAACAGGCCGTGATTGTGGTGAGGAAGAACGAGCACCTATGTGTGGCGTACCTTTTCATAGTGCTGACGGATATATCGCAAGACTTGTCGGAAAAGGTTACAAAGTTGCAATCTGTGAGCAGATGGAAGACCCTGCTGCAGCAAAAGGCATCGTTAAGCGTGATGTTGTCCGTGTAATTACACCTGGTACAGTTATTGAAAGTTCAATGCTTGATGAATCAAAGAACAACTATCTTGCTTCTGTTTGTGCATCAAACGGAAAAGTTGGTATGTGTTTTATCGATATTTCAACAGGCGAAGTCAATTTAACAGAATTTTCAGAAAATGTTGAACAAAGAGTTATAAATGAAATGGGAAGATATCTTCCAACTGAAATTATCCTTAACAAGGAAGTTGTTTCATTTAATTCTCTTTCTGATTTCATATCCAAAAAACTTGAAGCGTCTGTTGAGCTATTGATTGAAGAATTTGAATTCCAAAATGCAGAAAACTTGTGTAAAGAGCATTTTGAAACTAACGATTTAGGCACAATTTCTCTTAATCAACGAGATACTGCAGTCTGTGCTTTAGGTGCAGCACTTTCATATCTTCGCTCAACACAAAAACGTGACCTTGAGAATATTAAAAATGTGAATTTCTATACGGATGCCAAGCTTATGAGCCTTGGTATTTCAGCAATCCGTAACCTTGAACTCCTTGAAACAATGCGTGACAGGGACAGAAAAGGTTCACTTCTCTGGGTGCTCGATAAAACAAAAACTGCAATGGGTAAGCGAATGCTTCGTTCATTTATTGAACGACCACTTTATGATTGTGTGGAGATTTCAAAACGCCTTAATGCAGTTGATGAACTTTATAAAAATACAGAGCTTCTCGAGGGGGAAACAGAGCTTTTAGTTGGCGTATATGATATGGAACGCCTTATGACAAGAGTTGTGTACAACACAGCAAATGCAAAGGAACTTTTGTCACTTAAAACCACTCTTGAAAAGTTACCTGAACTTAAAAGTAATCTTAAAAATGTAAACTGCAATCTTCTTAAATCAATTTATGATGAAATTGATGTTCTTGATGATGTTTGTTCACTTATTGAAGTTGCAATTAAGGAAGATGCACCATTCTCAGTTCGTGAGGGTGGAATGATTAAAGACGGCTTTAACAAGGAACTTGACGAACTTCGTGACATTGTTAACGGTGGCAAGAGTATTCTTGCAAAGCTTGAAGCCGATGAGCAGGAAAAAACAGGTATCAAGAAACTTAAAATCGGTTACAACAAGGTATTTGGTTATTATTTCGAAGTTCTTAACTCATACAAGGAGTTAGTGCCTGATACATATATTCGTAAACAAACACTTTCAAACTGCGAAAGATATATAACAGAAGAACTCAAAGCCCTTGAAACACGAGTTCTTGGTGCACAGGAAAGAATTGTCGGTCTTGAATACGAGATTTTCAATTCAATTCGTAAGAAAATAGCAGGTGAGTATCTTCGTACACAAAGAACTGCCCACGCAGTAGCACTTCTTGATGTTCTCTGTTCATTCGCAACAGTTTCACTCAAAAATAACTATACAAGACCTGATATCAACGATAAAGGTATCGTAAGGATAAATGAAGGCAGACATCCAGTTGTTGAAGCATTACAGAAAAAGACAATGTTCGTTCCAAATGACACATTACTTGACTGTGAAGACAACCGAATGGCAGTAATCACAGGTCCTAATATGGCTGGTAAATCAACATATATGCGACAGATTGCAATTATTGTTCTTATGGCACAGATGGGATGCTTTGTCCCTGCAAAGTCAGCGGATATCGGTATTGTTGACAGTATTTTCACCCGTGTTGGTGCATCCGATGACTTGGCATCAGGACAGTCAACATTTATGGTTGAAATGAACGAGGTTTCTGAAATTCTCAAATATGCAACGAAGAACAGTTTGATTATCCTTGATGAAATTGGTCGTGGAACATCAACATTTGACGGTATGAGTATTGCTCGTTCAGTTGTTGAGCATATTGCAGATAAAAAACGTATCGGTGCAAAGACACTTTTCGCAACTCATTATCACGAATTGACCGAATTAGAAGGTACAGTCAGCGGTGTTAAAAACTATAATATCGCAGTTAAAAAACGTGGTGATGATATTACATTCTTACGTCGTATTGTCCGTGGTGGTGCTGATGGCTCATATGGTATCGAGGTTGCAAAGCTTGCAGGTGTACCGGATAATGTAATTAAACGAGCAAAAGCAATCCTTAAAACTCTTGAAGATAATGACTTGATGAAACCAAAAATGGTTGCTGATATCCCTGAGGAAAAAGAACCTGAAATCCAGATGTCTTTTGAATCAAATTCAAGAGAATATATTATGGACAGACTCCGCACGGTGGATATAAACACACTAACCCCAATCGAAGCAATGGGACTTCTCTACGAACTCATTGATAAAGCAAAAAACTAATTCGAAATGCGTAATTCGTAATTCGGAATTATAAATTCGTATGGGTCGGCTTGGCTCCACCCTTAAGGGGGAGCTGTCTGCGAAGCAGACTGAGGGGAGTATCTCGACGACCCGTATATAAATTATTTATAATTAAAACGACAGGAGCATCGACAATGAAAAAAATCAACGAATACACACTTGGAATAATCTTCTCAATAGTTGGTATAATCGCAAGTATCGCAATTATCATCTTAAAAATTAGCAGTAAAGATAATATTACAGTAGGCATTGTCTTGCTCATTGCCTGTGCTTTATCATTAATCGTAAACATCAAACAAAAGAACGACAAAAAGGCAGAGTAATGTAGGTGTGATTCACGAATCGCCCGAATAAATGAATTGGTTTATTAGGAGATAAATATGGCTTATCATGAATTTGGCATTATGCAAACACCACCTCAAAACGGACAACGATTTGATGAGTATGAATCCGAAAAATATAACTGTATTTCTGTCAATGATGACGATATAGAAAATATCCTTGAAAAGTTAAATGATATTGATTTCTATTGGCATACACTCGATGCTTCGGGAAAAGGCATCGCATATTGTGGAGTCACACTTATTCCACCATCATCCATGCAAAAGTTTATTGCTGTAATTGATAAAATACCCGAACTACACCAATTAAAAGACCTTTTAACACAAGCTGTTAACGAAAATAAATGGGTAATTCATTTTGGTATATAATCTAAAATGCAAATTATTGTAGGGGACGACTCGGCGTCCCGCATCACGCGTAGTGTCAGGCTTCCACGCCTGCATTATATGGAGAAATCAAATGGTAAAAGAGGATATATGTATGAAAAAGAGTAAAATTGTAATGTTAATCATTTCGATTACAGTAATTGTTTTAGAAATTTTACCTTATGGGGCGATTTGTAATTTCGCAAATCCGGAAGGAAACTCTATAAGAAAAACTTATTCATATTTTGATTTAACTCCTTTTGGTTATGCCAATTTCGGTCCTTTTATTACAGCAATTCTTACATGCTTTTTAGTAGTATTGTGTATTATTTGCATTATGAAAAACAGCAAAAAGCTTTCTAAAACAATATCTGTTATATCAGGTATTTCTGTTATAACATCAT
>JAZOWH010000251.1:0-2619 GCA_045659165.1 Candidatus Fimenecus sp.
CGTCAACAGGCAAAGGTTGATGAGATGAGAAGACTTGAAGTTAAGAAAATTCCTGTTGATATTGATTATGACGATGTTTATTCTCTCCGACTTGAAGCAAGAGAAAAACTTAAAAAGGTTAAGCCTGAAAGTGTTGGACAGGCATCACGTATAAGTGGTGTTTCTCCGTCAGATATATCTGTTTTGCTTATTCATTTAAGTAAATATGAAAAGAAATAAAGGAAAAAAGAATATGTTAAATAAAGAATTACTTTATAAGACAATAGAAAAATTTGAGATTAGCCTTGATGATGAAGCATTTTCTCGTCTTGATACATTTGCTGAGATGCTTATCGAAACAAACAAGAGTTTTAATCTTACTGCAATTAAAGAGCCTGATGATGTTACAGTAAAGCATTTTGCAGATTGCCTTTCAATTTTTAAATATGTTGATATTCCTGAAGGTGCAAAGATTATTGACGTTGGTACAGGTGCAGGTTTCCCTGGATTAGTATTGAAGTTAGCAAGACCTGATATCAATATGACTTTCCTTGACAGTACAAAGAAAAGGTTAGGTTTTATTGAAAATGTATTGAATGAATGTGGTGTTCAGGGTGAAATTGTTCATATGAGAGCTGAAGAAGCAGCACAACTTTCAAAATATAGAGAAAAATTCGATTTTGCTACAGCAAGAGCCGTTGCTGCTCTTCCTGTGCTTTCAGAATACTGTCTTCCTTTTGTTAAGCTTGGTGGTAGTTTTGTTTCAATGAAATCTGCTGACAGTACCGAAGAACTTAACGATGCAAAAAAGGCAATCAGTATTCTTGGTGGTAAACTCCAGGAAGATATTTTGTTTGATTTAGTGGATGATATGCCACGAAGAATTGTGAAACTTAAAAAGAATTCGCAAACTCCGACAAAATATCCACGACCATCTGCACAAATATCTAAAAAACCATTAAAATAAAGACGAAAACCCTTGATAAAGCGTCGATTTATGACGCACGGATTTTCTTTACAAACTAACCTCTGTGGTGCTATGATTTAGACAAGGACAAGCACTGCGGAGGTTTTATTTTATGAGATTGCGAAGTTCAGAAAACAAAAAGACAGAAAATAAAATCCTCTTAATCCCACAAGGTGATATTCTCCCAAATCCTAATCAACCAAGACGAAGGTTTGATTATGATGAACTTGAGGGACTTGCTCAGAGTATAAGAGCAAATGGAATTTTACAACCATTGTTAGTAAGACAACTTAATGACGGTAAATATGAACTTGTTGCTGGAGAACGCCGACTTAGAGCTGCAAGACTTGTAGGACTCACTAAAGTACCGTGTATAGTTAACGAAATCTCTGAATCAGAGTCTGCAGTGTTTGCTGTTCTTGAAAATCTGCAAAGGTCAAATCTTGATTACTTTGAGGAAGCAGAGGCAATTGCATTGCTGATGAGTGATTATAGATTAAGTCAGGAAGAACTTTGCAAAAAACTTGGTAAGGCACAGTCTACCATATCAAATAAACTGCGACTTCTAAAATTAAGTGAAGAAATGAGATACAGGATTTCACGTGCAGGTCTTACAGAGCGTCATGCAAGAACATTATTATCAATTACTGATGAAGTTCAAAGAGCAAGGGCGTTATCAATAATCATTGACCGACATCTGACAGTCAGCGAAAGTGAATCACTTGTTGAGCAGATGCTCAGAAAGAACGAAGCACCTAAACGACAGATGCTTAAAGGCTTTAAGGACATCAGAATTTTTATAAATACACTTAATAATGCAGTAGATACTATTCGTCGTGCAGGAATAGATGCAGATTCAGTTAAAACGGAAACTGATGAATATGTTGAGTATATCGTCAGAATTCCAAAGCTTGATGACAGACCGATGGCGAGTAATGAATAACCATTTTGGTAAAACCACTTATATCCCCCGATATAAAGTGATTTTATAAATGTGGCGAAAGCCACTCCATATCCTTCTCTTTCACACCCCACATCCACAGCGAAAGGCTTCTCGTAAGAGGAGTCTTTTGCTGTTATTGTTGAAAATTGTTTTAAATTATGATAATATGAATTATACAATTTAACAGATGTGGTGATTAGTTTGAAAAGAGTATTAGCGATAATTATGTCACTAGTTATTGCAATAATGAGTACAGTCAGTGTTACAGCAATGGAAACAGTTAAAGGGGATTTTAATGGTGATGAGAGATTGTCAGCATCAGATGCAAGAGAAATACTTTTAGTTTCTGCTGGTATGAAACCTGTGACGGAAGAGCAGGCTCAGAATTGTGATATGGATGGTAACGGAAAAATATCAGCTATTGATGCAAGAAAAATTCTTCGTATTGTGGCAGGTCTTGAAAAAGTGGAGAATGACGAGGAAATAAAGGACGAGCCAACAGAAGAAACTGTTGAAATGCAGATAACTGCAATTATAGAAAAAGAATTTTTACGACTTGTAAATGAAGAAAGAATCCGCATAGGTGTAAAACCGCTTGTTAAGAACGAAATACTGACAAAAGCTGCAACTGTGAGAGCACAGGAAAATTTAGAATCCCTTTCTCATACACGACCAAACGGAAAACCCTATTATGATATACTCAAAAATGAAATTGTTTATGAGTATGAAT
>JAZOWH010000252.1:0-3493 GCA_045659165.1 Candidatus Fimenecus sp.
CTTCCATTCTGTGGTTACAACATGGGTGACTACTGGCAGCACTGGATTAACATTGGTAAGACTCTTGATGCTGATAAAGCTCCAAAAATCTTCAATGTTAACTGGTTCAGAAAAGACGATGAAGGCAACTTCATGTGGCCTGGTTTCGGTGATAACCTTCGTGTTCTCGAATGGATTATCAAGCGTTGCGAAAACGAAGTAGACGCTCAGGAAACAGCAATCGGTTACCTTCCATATGCTAAGGATATCAATATCGAAGGTCTTGAAGGTGAAGTTTCAGTTGAATCACTTGAAAGCATCCTTGACGTTGATAAGGACCTCTGGGCAGCTGAAGCAGAAGGTATCGCAGAATTCTACGGTAAATTCGGTGACAAGCTTCCTGAAGCACTCGTTGCAGAACTTGAAACACTTAAGGCTAACCTTAAGTAATCAAACACATAAATACGGCGGAGTCAAATTGACTCCGTCTTTTTTTGTCGAAATTCTTATGTTGTTATTTATACTTAATTATGATAGAATAATACCATTGAGGTGATACTATGGAACTTAAGTTCAACAATGGAAATTTTCGTATTATGCAGATTGCCGATGTTCAGGATACACAACGAACATCTGATGCAACTGTTCGTTTTATTCGTGAAGCACTTAAAGAGGCAAAACCTGACCTTGTAGTATTCACAGGTGACCAGATTAAGGGTTACGGATTTAATCTTATGGGTGGAGATAACAAGAAAAAGGTTACGGAATGTATCAATAAATTTTTGACACCACTTGATGAAACTGGAATTCCATTCACGTTTGTTTTCGGTAATCATGATGACCAGGCTTTTTCAATTTCAAAGAAAGAACAGTTAGAGATTTATTCTTCTCACGAAAATTGCGTGGCATTTAATGCTGATGACGAGATTGACGGATATTGCAACCACAACCTTGAAATAAAAGGTGAGGATGGCAAAACAAAGCTTAATGTTTACCTTGTAGATAGTCTCACAGCAACTCTTGACGGTACTTGTGACCATGTTCACGAAAATCAGCTTGAATGGTATAAGAATACCAGAGATAAGCTTAAGGAAGAAAACGGAGATTACGTTCCATCAGTTGTGTTTCAGCATATTCCGGTTAATGAGATTTATGAACTTCTTATGGAAGTGCCAAAAGGTACACCAAACAGTGCACAGGGTTATCGTGAATGGGACGGAAAGTTCTTTGCTATGAATCCTGAACGAGTAGATATAAATGAACGTTCATTTATCGGTGAAACTCCAAGTGTTCCTGAAGAAAATGGCGGACAGTTTGATGTGATGAACGAAAAGGGTGACATTTTCTTAATGCTTTTCGGACATGACCACAATAATTCTTTTATTGGTGAATATAAAGGAATGAAACTAGGTTATGCTCAGGGCTGTGGCTTCAATGTGTATGGCCCTGGTAAGAAAAGGGGAGTACGTCTTATTGATTTCCCTGAGAGTAATCCTGCCGATTTTAAATCAACAACTCTCACAGTTGATGATTTAGAAGAATTTGATGTTGGTAATAAAATCAAGCACGGTTTTTATACTTATGCACCTACAAGTGTAGATTCTGTAAAAGATATTGCCAAAAGAAAAGTTCTTCCTGTTGCTGCTGTTGCAACTGCCGTTTACGGAGTATATAAACTTATTAAGAAAAAGAAATAAACATAAAAATATCCCCTGTAATCATTCCGATTACAGGGGATTTGTTATTGTATCAAATATTAGTGGTTGTGACCTTCGTGGCTGTTGCCAAGGTTGTTTACGATGATATTTGAGATGTGCTTGTTTTCTTTGCTGAGTGTCCAGTTGATTACGAATGAATCAAGTTTAACACTGTTAACGCAATCTTCAAGGTCTTTTGCAATACCATCTTCGATTGCACCACCGACAAGAGCAGTCTGAACAGCCTGATACCAGTTCTGGTTGCCTGCTTTTGCGAAGTACATTACGTGATAACCATAATCTGTTTCAACGATACCTGTGTCGCCAACTTTACGGCCGTCAGCAAGTGACCAGTCTGTGAATGGCTTAACATACTTGCCGTCGTTCATAACGCCTTCGTAAAGACCACCATTTTCTTTTGAACCTGGGTCTTCTGTCTTTTCTTTAGCAAGTTTTGCAAAGTTATCTTCTGTTGGATTCTTGAGGTATTCATCAAGAATTGCCTGAGCTTTTGCTTTTGTTTCAGCCTTTGTTGCTTCAGTAACGTTTGACTTTTTGTTACCGTCTTCATCTGTAACAGATGTAGCAGTGCCATCAGTATTCTTGTCAGGGAACTGAACAAGGATGTGTCTTACGTCACTTGAATAGATTGAAGTATCCTTATGAGGAACATTCTTCATCATTACAACATAGAATGAGCCGTTTTCGCCATCAACAACTGCGATTTCACCAGCTGTACGAGCATCGTCATAAACCCACTTTGCAACTGCTTCACTGTATGATGATGTAAGAGAAGCATATTTTGCTTTTTCAACAAGTGTAGAAGCATCAGGGTCTTTTGTGCTCTTGTTGTCTTTTGTTAAGATGTCAGCTTTAGCAGCTGCGATGAAGCTTTCTTCATCTGTTGCTTTCTTAAGGAATTCTTCAGCACTCTTCTTTGCTTTTGCTTCTGCTTCCTCATGAACTTTGTCGTGTTCTTCGCCTTCTTCATGACTGTGGTTGCTACCTAAGTCAGCTGCGAAAGCATAAACACGAAGGTCAACAACATCATAATCATCTTTGTTTGCTTTGTATTCATCGTTGATTTTGTCATCTGTAACAGCGTTTGTTGTATCTTCAGTTACTTTTTCATAGTACTTCTGAGCGAGATACATATCTTCTGTAACTTCACGGATTAATTTTTCTGTAACGCCATAACCAAGCTGTAAACGAAGCCATCTGTTAATTGAGTAATCGTTTTCCTTAGCTGTCTTGCGCATTTCTTCAAACTGCTGGTCGATTTCCTTGAGTTCATCTTCTGTGAGTTCAAGACCTGCTTCTTCAGCCTTTTCAGCACCGAATTTAGCATTAACAAGCTGATAAACAGCTGAGTATGTAAATACATCCTGCCATGTTGGATTCTTGATGTCACCAAGGTTTTCCATTGTAACGCCTGTGAACTGAACGTGGTCTTCTGTGTATTCCTGTTGGTCAGGAGCTTTTGTATAGTCAAAGCCTGTCATTGAAAGACCCATACCTTCACCATACTGGTCGTACTGAGCAGCAGTGTTGAATGACTGCATCCAAGTCTGGAAATAGAAGTAGTTGATTTCAGCAAGTGAAATCTTAGCTTTAAGACCATCAATTGAAACCTTAACTGTCTTCTGTGGAATATCGAAGAAGTTAAGTACGCCTGCAACAGCACCAAAAGCAATAACAACTGCAAGAACAATTGAGATTACCTTTTTAACTGTCTTCTGAGTTTTAACACTCATAGGAGTTTTCTTTGCATTTTTTGCGGCAGCTTTAGCGAGTCTTTCTTTACGTTCCTCACGATA
>JAZOWH010000253.1:0-3708 GCA_045659165.1 Candidatus Fimenecus sp.
AGGTCGTTGCCTGCTGGAGCAGAAATAACAACTTTCTTAGCACCTGCATCGATATGAGCCTGGCTCTTATCCTTTGAGCAGTAGAAACCTGTACATTCGAGAACTACGTCAACACCGATTTCACCCCATGGGAGTTCTGCAGCGTTAGCCTTAGCATAGATTTTAAGAGTTTTGCCGTCAACTGTGATTGTACCTGCTTCATCATCAGCTACAACTGTGTGAAGATTTTCACCGATTTTACCACAGTAGCCACCCTGTGCTGTGTCATACTTAAGAAGCTGAGCAAGCATTGATGGTTTTGTAAGGTCGTTGATAGCTACTACGTCGTAGCCTTCTGCGCCGAACATCTGTCTGAAAGCAAGACGTCCGATACGGCCAAAGCCGTTAATTGCAACTTTAACTGACATTTTGAATTCCTCCAAATAAATTAATACTAATATTATTTCGCATTAGTGCAGTATTATTTTATATCTTTTTGAGCAAATATGCAAGTGTTTTTTGAAAAAAATGGCATTTTGTGAACTTTTTGTCAATTACTATAAAAAACGAGGAATAATAATGCAAAATGGGTATAAAATTTATAGTATGGGAGGTCGTTTTCATATGAATTATAAGCATTTTCCCCACATCTATACAGGTGAAAGAGAATTTCAGCGTGAAAAAATGCAATTCTTCTTTGACAAATCATTTCGTGACAAAGACGAAAACCTTCTTCGTAACCAATATATCACACTTCGACAGTTCCAATTTCAATCAGATTTAACCTTTGAGCCTGAGTGTGTCAACCTTTCTTATATTGCCGAAAACATTACAATTGCTTGTGACATTCTTTCAAGCGAGTCAGGCATCAGTTTCATTTACTGTGGTAATGAGCCTTGCTATACAAACGGAAATGCTTCGCTGATTGCAAAGGCTTTACTAAATCTTCTTTCAAATGCATACCTTTATGGCAAGGGAAAACTTGTCACCGTAAAAACAGTTGAGTCAGGTAACCGTTGTGGTATTGAGGTTTTGAATGGTGGAAGGTTTATCGAAAATCATCATAGCCGGAACGGACTGTCTTTTGTGCGAAAAATCTGTAAAATGATGAACGGAAATCTTTTTATTGAGCAATCTCTTTCACAAACAAAAGCCGTAATTCTATTCCCGAAATCCGACAAAGCAACTGACAACGCCACCGACACCCTTGATGTATCCACCCTGATTTGCAACAGACTTTCTCCCGTCTGCATTGAAATGTTTGGTATGGAATACCATTAAAGTGCAAAATGCAAAGTGCAGAGTGTCGTAACTACGTTGCGATTATAAATCATAACCAATATGGAATGGTAGGGCGGGTGGCTTGCCCCCGCCGTTACCTTTTAATACGTCAATTAAAATGCAAGTCATCCTACACACACAAAACAGCGGAGCCATTTCTGACTCCGCCACTTTTATTTTATTTAACTATTCCTGCAACACATTGAAGAACCATTCTTGCATCTACTGCAGTAATTCTTCCGTCACCGTTCATATCTGCATAAGCAGTATAGAAATCATATTCAGCATCAAGACCTGCAACATACTGAAGAATCATTCTTGCATCCGATGCAGCAACCTTACCGTCACAATTCACATCACCCTGCTGAATTTCCACATTGTCAAAAGCAATGCTGCTGATTGTTCCGTCTACGTTACGTACAACTGTAATTTTACCTACCATTTTTTCAGTATCGCCATCGAAAACCTTTGCAGTATCAACCCACTTGCCATCTTTAAATGTGAGTACATCATCACTGTAATAATAATTTGTCATCCAGGACTTTTCTACTTTTATTTTTTGAGTAAGTGGTTTGTAAAAATCTGACTTTTTAACATCAATATCTGTAATGCCAAACACATTTTTTACAGCTTCCTGAGCTTCTTCTACGCTTAATTTATAAGCAATACCCCTGTCTGTTACATCATAATTATTATCCTTTGCGCCAATCATTGCTGAAAGAGCAACAATATCGTTAAGGTTTGATTTTTCGGCATTATATCCTTCGAATTTCTTGCCTGACATCTTTTCACTTAACTGATAATAATCCATTACTTCCACAAGGATTACCGATGACTCATAAGCCAACTTAAAATAATTACAGGATTTAAGAGTATTTGTTACGAGAGGACCGATTGCAATACTCACATTTTTATTGAGTGTTGAATCCCCGTTTGCATCCTTATCACTATAAATAACTATATCATAAGTCTTATCGTTATCAGTGGTAATTTCTGCGTAATAGTCACCTGTCACATAATTCCAATCGTATATAAAAGCAGAAACTATCTTTGTCTCATAAGAATCTTTTTTGTTAACACCCTCAAAAGCGAGATAAAGCTCGTTTTCACCCTTCAAGGTAACACTCTTATAAGGATTTGGAAGAATTTCAATTTCACAGTCAAAAGTTTTACCAAGATATTCAAATTTCACTTTATTTTTTCCAACCTTAAGAGGGTTTGTACGCTGGTCATGGGCATCATAAGTCCAGTAACCTGTCTGGTTGAAGATTTCTTCGTCTGTTCCCTTTACAACAGAACCATCTTTCATTTTAATTGTGAAATAAGGTTCTGCATCATAAACAGAATATACAGTATAAGAAACAGGTGTTGCTTCACCATCTTCACCATAATAGATATCAGTGTATGCATCCCAACCCTCAACAAGAGATTTCTTTGCAACAGCTTTAATACTTGCAACCGGATTTTCAATTACTTCTACCTGAAACTCAAACTTAAAGCCTCTGTAAACACCTGTAACTGTGTGCTTACCTAAACCCCAAGGCTGTTTTTCCTGAGTGTCAGAAAGGAGCAATTCACCGTACAAGTCATATTGTTCACCGGTTTCAACTTCACCATTTTCATAAACAACTGTATAGATTGCGTATGTGTAATATACGTCATAAAAGAACTGTTCTTTTTCATATTCTGGATATAAATACTCACCGTCAATGTTTTCAATCAAGCCTTTTTTCACTTCAACCGAAACACTTTTAACGTCAAGTCTTTTATAAGGGTCCACCCATTCATCATCAATTGATATAGCTGATGTAGGAATCACAAACTGTGCCAATAACATTACAAGCACAAGAACCAATGATAATGTCTTTTTCATAATATTTTCCCCTTTTTATTAAATTTAATAATCGTTCTGATTATTCAAAAACAACTGTTGTGATACTCTTTGCAGGGATTACAATTTTCTCAATTTCACCTGAATATGTTTCTTCAAGCTGTTTTTCCTGAGTTGTTGTATAAACAGTCATATTTTCACGCTGAACCTTGAATTTCACTTCACGGTCTTCGCCCTCATTTGTGATAACCGTTACAACCTTGCCTTCAGGAGTAAGGAAAGATACAACATTTGTAATGTAATTTGCTTGTGTGATGTTACCTTCCCAATCCTTTTCTTCAATATAATCGTAGATATCCTTTGTTGTTTCCACAACCTTGCTTCCAACAGGAATAAACTTTGTGAAATGAGCAACAGCATAATATCTCATTGGAATTTTAATATCACTGATGTTTCCGTCAGTAGCAACTAAAAGTCCGTCAGAATATTCTTTTCCGTCAGCACCGATACCGATACCATTCACACCAACCCACGCAGTCCAGGAGTCAACATGTGTGAAGTTAATGTCATTTGCCATAACTCTTGCCTGAAGAATAGCGCCGTCGATTGAATCAATA
>JAZOWH010000254.1:0-3539 GCA_045659165.1 Candidatus Fimenecus sp.
TGACCTGTGAGCACATAGCAACGGTCTTTTTCTTCATCAGTTAAAGTCACACTGCCATATTTATGCTTTGTTGCAATAGCAGCACGAATCATTGTGTGGTCTTCTTTTGTCATTTCAAACTTTCTGAGAAGAAGATATGAAATAAATGCACAAACCATAGGAATTACAGCAACGCAAAGACGAATACCAAAAATTGCTGAATCAGACTGCTCAACAAACTCAGTTGCTTCACTATTTGTATCAAGTCCAAATCCACCAAGAACAAGAGTTACAATAAATGTATTGATACCACCTGTCACCTGCTTAACCATTGTGTTACAAGTTGACACAACACCTTCACGACGACGACCTGTGATAAGCTCGTCAACGTCAGTCAGGTCAGGGAAAACATTATTGCATACAAATCCGATTCCACTCATACCGAATGGATATAAAATAACACCCAAAATCATAAGAACAAGCATATATGTAGCCTTAGGTGTGCCTGGCTGACTTGCCTGTACTAACAACCCGATTGCAAGACCTAAAATCATAAATGGAGTTACGATTGTTCCGCACTTTTTCTTGCCGTGTTTCATTGTAAGAGCATAGTTAAGTGGGAATGCCGCTGATTCAAATATACCTGCAAATGTATTGAAAATAGGATAAAATTTATACTGATTTGCAAGGAATGTTACATAATAAATATATGTTGTTGAATAGAAGCTTCTTGCAGTTTCCCAGAAGAAACTGATAGAGAAATACTGTCTGAAAGCTCTGCTCTTGAATACATCAAAATACTCTTTGAATGCTGCTTTAAGGTCAAGAGGTTCAAGCTTCATATCAAGAGAACTTGGCTCTTTTACAAGCTTGAATGTACTATAAAGCGCAACACTATACATAACTGCAAGAAGTATACCAGTAACGAAGAATGGTGTTTTTGACTCTCTTGTAAGACCGTCAGAAAAACCAAACAGAGAAAGCATAACAAGAAGAATGATATATGACGGAATCATTCCACAGGAGTTAAAGATATAACTTACAGATGTATACTGTGTTCTCTTATTATATTCAGGTGCAAGTTCAGGAAGCATCGCTGTATGTGGCACTGCAATCATTGTATATGCAGTCTTATATAACACATATGCAAAAACGAAGTATGCAACTGTCATATAAGGATGATTTTCACCATCAAGACCAAAGGAATTCCACAACATAATGTATGATACCACTACGAAAGGTATACCCCATTTAATATATGCACGATGTCTGCCATACTTTGAACGAGTACGGTCGGTAATAATGCCCATAATCGGGTCATTGATTCCGTCCCAAATAACGGCAACCATAGTAATAAAACCTGCATATCGGATATCAAGTCCTACAACCTTTGTAAGGAAGATGCTGAAATACATACTTATTATGTATCCTGCACCACCGATAAATATGTTTGTGTAGCAATAGTTAATCATAGGCACAACAGTATCCTTAAATGTACCCTCAACACCTATTGCTTTTTTGAATTTTTCGCCCATACTCTCACCTGATTTACTTAACAAAAATCTGCATTACAAGTCCTGTAATGCAGATTCTTCATTATTTAGTCATTATCTTTGTTGCAGAAGATTTTTACTGCATTTTCATAAGTTTTAATTTCGGCGAAGCTGTGATTACCACCATTTTCACCATCAAGAGTCCAGTTAACCTCATTCTCAAAAGTGAATTTGAAATTCTTGCCCTTTTTCACCACAAGATACTCGTTATTTATAACATCTCTTGTAACAAACATAGCATTGAGAATTGAAATCAACTGTGCCGGATTTTTAGGCATTCTTATAAGTGCCAATTCGTGAAAACCATCGTCAAATTCTACACCTGACTTTTTAAGCACAGGAAAACCTGCAACAGAATATGAATTTGAAACACCGCCATAGAAGAATTTACCTTCTATAACTTCACCGTCGTCACATTCAACTTTTGCCTTGAAGCCTTTGATTTTGTGAACTTCCTTTGCAGTTTCCCAATAGTATGCCATTCGACCTACCTTGTTTTTCAAAGACTGTTTTGCCTTATACGAAACATCACAGAAGTTACCGAAACAAGAAACATAGATAAATTGTTCCTGACCGTTAAAATCACCGATATCAACAGCAACTGTGTCTCCCTCAATGATTGTTTCAACTGCATCATCCACATCAGTAGGAATATTGAGTGAATGAGCAAAGTCATTTGTTGTTCCGCAAGGGATGTAACCGATTTTTGCATCAAGGCCCAAATCCATTACACCACAGATTGTTTCTTTGAGTGTTCCGTCACCACCACAGCAGACGATAATATCATTACCCCTACCATATTGTTTTGTAACATAATATGCATTCTTATCAATTTCAGTATAACGCACCTGCACATCATAATCAGCGTCTTTCAACATCTCAACGATTTTTGGCTGATAATCCACACCATGGCGTTTACCCGCAATAGGATTGATAATTAGCAAAAGGGATTTTGACATCTTAGAACTCCAATTTCTTGTTTATATATTCAACCAACTGGTCGATAGGAAGTCTTACCTGTTCCATTGTATCTCTGTCACGAACTGTTACGCAGTTATCTGCTTCAGTTGTTTCATCACCAACAGTCTGGAAGTCAACTGTGATACAGAATGGTGTACCGATTTCGTCCTGACGACGATATCTCTTACCGATTGAACCGGCATCATCATACTCAACATTGAAATGCTTTGAAAGTTCTGCATAGATTTCCTCTGCCTTGTCACCAAGTTTCTTTGAAAGAGGAAGAACAGCAGCCTTAACAGGTGCAAGTGTTGGATGGAAATGCATAACAACACGAGTATCGTTCTTTTCTGCATCAACAACTTCTTCATCATATGCTTCAGTTAAGAGTGCAAGGAAAAGACGTTCAACACCAAGAGATGGTTCAATAACATATGGAATGTACTTTTCATTAGTTGCCTGGTCAAAGTATTCAAGTGTCTTACCACTTGTATTGCTGTGCTGAGTAAGGTCATAGTCAGTTCTGTCAGCAATACCCCAGAGTTCACCCCAACCGAATGGGAAGAGGTATTCAAAGTCAGTTGTAGCCTTTGAATAGAAGCAAAGTTCTTCAGGGTCGTGGTCACGAAGACGAAGATTTTCAGGCTTAATGTTAAGAGAATAGAGCCAGTCACGGCAGAAGCTTCTCCAGTAATCGAACCATTCAAGGTCTGTACCTGGCTTGCAGAAGAATTCAAGTTCCATCTGTTCAAATTCACGAACACGGAAAATGAACTTACCTGGAGTGATTTCGTTACGGAATGACTTACCAATCTGTGCAACACCGAAAGGTACTTTTCTTCTTGTTGTTCTCTGAACATTCTGGAAGTTTACGAAGATACCCTGAGCTGTTTCAGGACGAAGATAAATTTCAGATGTTGAATCTTCAGTAACACCCTGGAATGTTTTGAACATAAGGTTAAATTGACGAATATCAGTAAAGTTGTGTGCACCACAATCAGGACAAGGAATAGCATGGTCCTTAATATAGCTGCTCATTTCGTCATT